>JBASVF010000331.1:0-2780 GCA_049275795.1 Desulfomonilia bacterium | reverse complement strand
TCTGCCCGCTTCCCCTGCCGGGCGGGGACACCCTGGCAGAGGCGAACGGGTGCTTCTTTGCGCTCTTTCCCAAGAAGGCGGGCCGCGAGTTCGAGATAAACACCCCCGAGGACCTGGTAAGGGTTGGCTCGCTCATCGCGCGCATCCACCTCGTCGGCCAGGAGCGTACCCCCAGGGACCGGATCGTACTGAGTCCGCAGGGCTCCACCTTGAGCGACCTGGATTTCCTCATCACCGGCGGCTTCATCACACCCGAGCACCTGCCGGTGTTCAGGGACCTCACCTTCCGAATCGTAGAGAGCATCTCCGGGCTCTTCGACGGCATCGGGCTCATCCGCATCCACGGCGACTGCCACCGGGGCAACCTCCTGGACCGCCCGGGAGAGGGCCTCATGGCCATCGACTTCGACGACATGATGCTGGGCCCCCCGATGCAGGACCTCTGGATGCTCCTGCCCGACCATGCCAGCAGGTCGAAGCGCGAGATCGACCTGCTGCTGGAAGGTTACGAGCGCTTCCGGGAGTTCAACTACGCTTCCTTAAGGCTCATCGAGCCGCTTCGCTTCATGAGGATCATCTACTACCTCGCCTGGTGCGCCAGGCAGTACGACGACAACGACTTCCGCGTAAACCACCCCGACTGGGGAAGCGAGACCTTCTGGCAGCGCGAGATCTCCGACCTGAACCACCAGTTCCAGGTCATCATGGAACACAAGGTGGCCTGGGAGGAAGGCAGGTTCTTCGGGGAGTAGGGCCCGGCGAACGGGGTTTAACCTCCACGGGACCGGGCCAAACGTCCCGTCCCGGGGGTAATGGCGGCGGGACGGTACACATTTCCGGCAGCGGCCGGGCTGCCCGGCCGCTCCGGGAACCCCACAGGCAAGACCAGCCGCGGACTTCAGCACCAGGCCCTCTCGATTTCGAATCGGGACTTGAACCCCGGCCCGGGAACCACCCCTTCCGGTGCACCGGCTGAACCCGAGACTCTTTTTAAAGGCCATCCCTGATCTTTCGATACATGGCAATGACATGGAACGCGGCCGCTGTGCCCGCTGAAGGCCGAAACGGCCCGATCGATCAACAGCCGGGGAATTCCATTGCCGAACCTCTCTCGAGCAGGCTTTCTCCCGGTCCCGGACTTGGATGATTGCTGGGTTGTCCTCCCCAGACCTCCAGGCCCCCAAGCGGGCATGCAGAGAAAGGGGACCAAGGGCCGCCCACCCGAACCCGGCCCTTTCAGGAGAATGTACCGACTGAACTATGGCATCCTTTGCATGCCGTCTGTAAGGTTGTGCATCAGTCGAACCTTCTTATTATTCATTTATAGCCACATTAATCGAGTCCATCTTTTGAGGATCATTCCCACACATTGAGGAGGAAGGGCAATGAAAAGCATGGAGAAATGGCTTTGTATCCTTACATTCCTATGCCTGTTGCTTCCCGCGGACATCCTCTGCCAGGAGAGCGGCAAGCCCGGCGAGGAACAGCCTTTAAGCGGTGTTTCACTGAGAGACTGTATCGAGAACCTCACCCTGCAGGGGGACCTCATGATCCGGTACGAGCGCAGGGAGCTGGACGTTCCAGATGGGGACGACGAGAACCTGGACCGTCTCCGGACCAGGTTCAGGCTGGGGTTCGTCTGGAAGAGCCTGGACGGCAACTGGGAGGTGGGCGCGGGGCTCGCGACCGGCGGGCTCGAGGCCACGAGCACTCTGGACACGTGGAGCGAGGAGGAGTTCTTCGAAACCGGGGACATACGCCTCGACTATGCCTATGCGAGCCATTTCTTCGGTTCCATGACCTTCGTGGCCGGGCAGCAGAAGAACCCATTCGAGTCCAGCTGGGTGTTCTGGGACACCGATGTCCGTCCTGCCGGGTTCACCTTCAAGTTCGAGCCCGGAATGTTCTTTGCCACGGCAGGCATGTACGATGTCATTCAGTTCGAAGAGGAGTTCGGGATTCTCTACGCCTTGCAGCTGGGTACCGAGATCGAGCTCGACGGGGTCGGTGTCACGCTCGCCGCGGCCTACTACGACTTCGACAGCGATTTCGATAGAGAGTACGTATTTGAGCATGACAACCTTGACCCGGATTACAAGTTCAATGTGCTCGACCTGTACGCTGCCGCGGAGATGGAGCTGGGCGATATCGGGCTCACCCTCTACGGGCAGATGTTCAAGAACATCGGCGCCGAGGGAGATGCCGGTCAGAGCGTGATGGGAGGCGACCTCGACCCCGAGGACGAGAACATGGGCTGGGTTGCCGGGTTCAAGGCCGAGTTCATGAAGTTCGTCCTGGAATATGCCTATGCGCATGTCGAGGCCGATTCCTTCGTGGGCGAGCTCACCGACGCCACGTTCGGCAGCGGGGTGGGACAGACGGACATCAAAGGGCATCTCATCAGCCTCGACTACAACGTGACCAAGTGCTTTACCGTGGGCGGCAACGTCTACATCTACGAGGCCATCGAGCGGGACGATGCGCCTGAGGCCGTCCAGTACCATGCTGAGGTAACGTACAAGTTCTAGGTGCTGTACGCAAAGTGATCATTGGAGCCATAGCAGCATAGCGCCGATGATCCATAAGGTCCGATAGCTTGAGGCGGATTTATCATAGCGAGTAGCGAGGGACCTGAAGTGTTTCATCCGATTGGTAAAACGCTCAATACGATTTCTCAGCCGATAGATGATCTTGTCGAATTTGCCGGTCCTGGTTTCATTGATTCTGCGCGGGATCGTGATTCGAATATGGCGGTTTCGAAGATATTCCCGAATCTCATC
>JBASVF010000330.1:0-4695 GCA_049275795.1 Desulfomonilia bacterium | reverse complement strand
GGCCAGGCGCATGGCGGCTTCCCGTGTGGCCACGCCTCCTCCTATGACGAGGCCCCGGGAGAAGAGATCGGCGATCCGGGCTGAGTAGTCCACCGGATCGAACCTCTTGCGGGCAATATAGCTCAGGATGAGCTCCCTTGCGAGCTGGGAGTCATCAGAGTACTGTCCGAAAGCCCGGCCGATTCTCTTCTCGATTCCAGGCCCTTCCTCGATCAGTTCGCGCATGAAGTCCCGGCAGTCCTGGGGGGACCTGCCTTCCACCGGATAGCCTATCGCATCTCCAAGGCACTGCCCGATGAGCGAGCCAATGAACTGGCCGCTGTCCGGGATCTTCATCGCATCACCGATTGACCGCTTTCCCATCTCTCGACACCGCCCCCGATCTTCCTGGTACGCTCACGCCCGGGCGCCATGCGGTTGGTGCGGACCGGTTTAAGGCCCAGGTCCGCCCTTGCCAAGACCGAAGGCTTTCCGGATGGAAGCCGTCACGATCCTCCCCCGGCTGTGCAGGCCCGGTTTCCTCCCGGGACCCGGGGATTCTTCGGTGGAAGCCATCGGCGGAGACAGGCCTGTGAAGAAGACGGCTCATGGCACCGAAACATCCTCTTATGGCTTTTGAACCCTGGGATCCACTGTACGCACGTACCGGCAACGTTTAAGGTATATGGTAAGTCAGTGCTTCCTGAATTCAACTATGACAAAAGCCTTCATTACAGGGGAAAGACGTCAGGAGGATGACTGAGAGGGTATGGGCTTGCGCCATCCCGTAACGGGGAAATCGGATGTTGTCTCTTAGCTTCCCTCGCTTTCATGCAACTTTTGAAGGGTTGTTACCGAAAAGATGCATGGGGCCTTCGAGCCCGGGATCGCGGTTGTCAGGCATCGAAGGACAAGGGCTTTTCTGGCTTCAAGGCTCCCCGGAGCGATCGTGAAGGAGCAGGGCAGGGAGGCTTTCATCCCGGAACCGGAGATGCCGTAAAAAACCTCATACGGCCCGTGAGCAGGGTAGCTCGAAAGTACCGGATCTTCCGGAGCAGGGAGGCGAGAGTCTTCTGGTTGTCAGGTGGCCTGGATTGGTATAGTATAAGAGGCTGTATATACTTAAATGGTCGTTTTTGAAGCATCCGGAGTCACGTAGCGGCCACGGGAGCATTTTCTTATGAAGAGGAGTCGACAGATCGTGGATCCAGGGCGGGATGGGATATTTGTGTGCCGTGGCGGCCGGAGGGTATTTTCATGGATCTCGGTAGTCTGGATCCTGGTTTCCCTGTGCGCGCTGTCAAGCTGTTCCGGGCCGCCTAAGGGGCTCGAAGACAGCCTTGCGTCTCCGTGGCAGTCCGGGATTCTTGACAAGCAAGACGATGGATCACAGTGGGTGGCCGCTTCCGGGGGTTGGGCGCACTCTGCAGGGATCCGGACCGACGGGTCGCTCTGGGTATGGGGACTGAACTCCTACGGCCAGCTGGGAAACAGTGGGTCGGCGGGCACGGATGCCCCGGCCAGGATGGGCCGGGACCGGGATTGGGCCTTTCTCTCGACGGGGTACGCCCATACGCTGGCGATCAAGAAGGACGGGACTCTCTGGGCATGGGGAGCAAACGGCATGGGCCAGCTGGGTGATGGAAGCCGCAGGAACACCCATGAGCCGGTCCAGGTCATGCCGCCAAAGAAGTGGAGAGATGTTGCCGCCGGTACCTCGCACTCGCTGGGCATCCAGGAGGACGGCAGCCTCTGGGCATGGGGCAGGAACGCCGAAGGTCAGCTCGGAGACGGTACCCTGGTGGCCAGCGAGACACCGGTCAGGATCGGCAGCGACAGCGACTGGAAGAGCGTGGCAGCCGGTGATGCCCACAGCATCGCGGTCAAGGAAGACGGGAGCCTCTGGACCTGGGGCTCAGGTGAGCTGGGGCAGATCGGCGACGGGCTCCGAGCCGGCAGTATGGCTCCCCGGCGGATCGTCATGGGCGGAAGCTGGGTTAAGATAGCAGCCGGCAAGTGGCACAGCCTTGCCATCAGGGATGACGGGACCCTGTGGGGCTGGGGCGGGAACATCTGGGGTCAGCTGGGCGACGGGACCAGCACCTACAAGCTCTTCCCGGTTCAAATAGGCAATGACAACGATTGGAAGGCGGTCTGTGCCGGCGAGTATCACAGCCTTGCCGTGAAGCTCGATGGATCGCTCTGGAGCTGGGGAAGCAATGCCTTCGGCCAGCTGGGAACAGGCGTTTCCCGTGACTGCAGTTCGCCCGAACGAATCGGAAACGCAACGCGCTGGTCGTCGGTCTCGGCCGGAGACCACCATTGCCTCGCCATAAGCGACGACGGCTCCCTCTGGGGCTGGGGCTACAACGGCTATGGCCAGGTCTTTGGCGGGCCCTCGGCAGACGTGAGCCTCCCGGTCGCCATCGGCAAGCCCTCCAAGAAGAAATTCCGCTTCAGTGTGCTCCTGGAGCTCTTCCAGGGAAAGCCTATCAGGTAGGTCCGGCGGGAGCCGAGCTTCTCTTACCATAGGGACGCTGCTTTCAGGCAGGGCGGGTCTGCCTTGAAAGCGGTGGGGGCTCTCATAGAAGAGGTCTCCCCGGTCCCGACCTCACGAGGAGTAGTCGTAGAATCCCTTCCCTGTCTTGCGGCCCAGTCGGCCCGACTCAACATACCTGCGCAGCAGCGGGCACGGGCGGTACTTCGAATCGCTGAAGCCGTGGTAGAGCGTCTCCATGATCGCCAGACAGGTGTCCAGGCCGATGAGGTCGGCAAGCGCAAGCGGGCCCATGGGGTGGTTCATGCCGAGCCTCATGACTGTGTCGATGTCCTCTGCAGAGCCCACTCCGTGGTACAGGCAGTACACGGCCTCGTTGATCATGGGCATGAGGACGCGATTCGAGATGAAGCCCGGATAGTCGTTTGCCTGCGCAGGGGTTTTCCCGAACCTGATCGCGAGGTCCCAGGTGATGCGGAAGGTCTTGTCCGAGGTCTCGAGCCCCCTGATGACTTCTACCAGCTTCATGACCGGCACCGGGTTCATGAAGTGCATGCCCACCACCTTGTCCTGCCGCTTGGTCTGGGCCGCGATCCGGCCGATGGGGATGGAAGAGGTGTTGCTGGCCAGGATCGCGTGGGCCGGGCACACGGAGTCGAGGTCGCGGAATATCCCGAACTTGATGTCCTGGCGCTCCGATGCCGCCTCGACCACGTAGTCGGCAGCCCGCATCTCCTCGAGCCGCGTGCCGGTTCTGATGCGGGACAGCACGGCATCCCGCTCGCCTGGGGCCATCTTTCCCTTTTCCACCGATTTCGCGAGGAGCCGGGTAATGGTGTTCAATCCCCTGGAGACGAGCTCTTCGCTGACATCGGTCATGATCACGTCCAGCCCGCTCATCGCGGCTACCTGGGCGATTCCGGCGCCCATCTGGCCAGCGCCCACCACGCCGAAGATCTTTACGTCCATGATTGTCCTCCGTTTTTGTCTGACAAGGGTCCCTTCATGCCGCCCGCCTTCAAGACGATCGGGATTCTTGCCGGCCAAGGCCGAAGCAGCCTCGAATCCGGGCGGCTCCATTGCGGCCCGGCCCCGACTGGTTCCGTCTCAGTCCCTTTTCACCACCAGGGCGACCGCCTCGCCGCCTCCAAGGCACAAGGAGGCGCAGCCCGTCCTGCTGCCGCGCCTGATCATCTCGTGGAGCAGGGTGGTGAGCACCCGGGCCCCGCTGGCACCGATGGGGTGGCCCAGGGCGATGCTGCCACCGTTGACGTTCACCTTCTCAGGGTCGATCCCGAGCTCTCTCACGACCGCGACGGTGGAGCCTGCAAAGGCCTCGTTGATCTCGAAGAGATCGACCTCATCGAGGGTGATGCCATCCTTCTTCAGGCACTTGGGGATGGCGAGCATGGGGGCGACGAGCACGTACTTCATGTCGAGCCCTGCGCTCGCCTGGGCCCCGATGGTAGCCAGCACCGGGCACCCGAGCTCATCCGCCTTGTCCCTTGCCATGACCACCACGGCCGAGGCGCCGTCCGAGATCGACGAGGAGTTGCCCGCCGTGGTCAGCCCGCCTTCCTTGAATGCCGCCGGCATCCGGGAGAGGATTTCGAGGCTCGTTTCCCGGGGACACTCGTCCGTGTCGAAGATCACAGGATCTCCTTTTTTACGAGGCACTTCAACCGGAAGGATTTCCTCTTTGAAGGTCCCCTCGCGGATGGAGCGCATGGCCCGGGCGTAGCTCAGCTCGGCGTAGCGGTCCTGGTCTTCGCGGCTTATGTTATACTTCTCCGAGCAGAGCTCGTTGGAGATGCCCATGTGGAAATCATTGACGATATCCCACAGGCCGTCGTGGACCATGTGATCCTGGATGACCCCGGGCCCCATCCGGTAACCGAAGCGGCCCTTTTCCAGATAATAGGGGGCGGCGCTCATGTTCTCCATTCCTCCCGCCACCACGATGTCGGCATCGCCCACCGCAACGGCCTGGGCGGCGAGCATGACTGCCTTCAGGCCCGACCCGCACACCTTGTTGACCGTGATGCACCCGACATCCCATGGCAACCCTGCCTGGACTGCCGCCTGCCTGGCCGGGTTCTGACCGTAGCCCAGAGGGAGCACCATCCCCATGATGACCTCGTCCACGTCTTCCTTGCGCACCCGTGAGCGGCGCAGGACCTCCTCGATGACCAGCGCGCCGAGTCTGGTTGCCCCGATCC
>JBASVF010000329.1:0-4207 GCA_049275795.1 Desulfomonilia bacterium | reverse complement strand
ACTGCAACCACAGCTGGAACAGCGGCACGGAAGGTCCCTCGGATGACCCTGCCACAGAGGAGCTCAGGCTGAGGCAGATCAAGAATTTCCTCACCATCCTGCTCATCTCGCAGGGCACGCCCATGATGCTCATGGGTGATGAGGCCAGGAGGACCCAGCTTGGCAACAACAACGCCTACTGCCATGACAGCCCCCTGAGCTGGTTCGACTGGGAGCTGACCCGCACCCATGCAGGGCTGCTCCGATTCACCAGGGAGCTCATCTACTTTACCCGCGCCTACTCGGTCTTTCACCAGAGGCACATCCTCACCCGGCCCCCGGCCGTCAGCGACGCAACCATCATCTGGCACGGGGTGCGCCTGCGCGAGCCGGATTTCGGCGAACACTCCCACAGCCTGGCCTTCGAGCTCATCGCGCCGTCAAAGGACGAGCACGTGTTCGTCATCGTGAATGCATTCTGGGAGCCGCTTTCCTTCGAGATCCCGCCCCCCCTGGCCGGCAGGACCTGGCGGCGGCTCATCGACACCTCCCTTGCTGCAGGGCAGGACTGCCTTCCCCTGGAAGAGGCCCCGCGGGTAGGAGCGCGGGAATACCTGGCCCGGGAGCGCAGCACAGTCGTGCTCGCCTCGAGATGAGACCCCGGCTTTAAGAAGGAAATTCCGGGCCGGCGCTATCCCGGTCCAGAGTCCGCGGATGCCCGCCGAGCTGAGGAAGTTCCGATCCGGCGCAGCCCATTCTACGAAGCTTCCCGGCATCCGGTCTATTGACTCCATTCCTGTTACCGGTATTTATATTACATAGGTTCTCCCGGTGGAGCCTTTTGGAATGTATGAATGGAAAAATATTGGAAGGAGGAAAGGATGAGTATCAGGAAGCAGTATCTCAAAGGCAAACCGCTGTGCAAGGTCACGTTCACCCTCCCCAGGGATATGGCCGGCTCGGCCAGGAAAGCCTGCCTGGTGGGTGATTTCAACGCATGGGACACCCGTTCCAACCCCATGAAGCGCCGCAGGGACGGGTCCTTTGAGATCACGATGAACCTCGAGAAAGACCGCGAGTACCAGTTCCGGTATCTCCTGGATACCGGCACCTGGGAGAACGACGACAGCGCGGACAGGTATGTCCCCACGCCCTACGGAGATGCCGACAACTCGGTGGTGATAGTTTGAACTCTTCCTGCAACCCCAGACGAGACCGGGGCATCGGGCCGGAACACGCTGAATGGAAGCATCCCAAGATACGTCACTGCCCGGGGCGGAGCAGGTCGCCCAAGCCCGATGCCCTCTGCGTGCGCCTGCGGATAGCCGTACCCAAGATCTCCGGTGTCGCCCAGAGGTGGAGGAATCTCCCTGCCCGGGTTATCCCGGTATACACGAGTTCCCTGGTGAGCACGGGGCTGTCCTTGGGGGGCAGTAGCAGTGCGACCCGCGAAAACTCCGAGCCCTGGCTCTTGTGCACGGTCATGGCAAAGGCTGTCTCGTGCTCGGGAAGCCTGGCCAGGGATATCCTCCGCACTCCTCCTCCGGGAGCCGGGAAAAAGGCCCTGAGCTCGCCGTCTTCCCTGTCGATCAGGATAAACCCGATATCGCCGTTGAAGAGCCGTATCCCGTAGTCGTTCGCCGTCACCAGAATCGGCCTGCCGTGGTAATGCCTGCCTCGCGGGCGGATGAGGCCCCGTTCCGAGAGGATCTCCTCGATTGCGCGGTTGACTGCGACCACCCCAAAGGGCCCCTCCCTGAGCGCACACAGCACCCTGAAGCCCGAGAACAGGGCAAAGCGCTCTCCTGCCTGATCAGCCTCGAGGCAGGGTGAATATCCCGGCACCACCGTCTCCTCGAGCAGCTCGCGGACCTGCCCGGGGGTGGAAACCTCCCTGGCCTCGATATCGTCGAATCCGCCACTTCTGAGCATGTCCACGCAGGCGCCCCTGTCGCCGATGCGCACCGCCTCGCTCAGTCGCTTGATGCTGCTGTTGCCGCTGAAGCGGTAGATGTGTTTCAGCTCGACCAGGCAGTCGTCCACGGGGCTGACCGCGCCTTGCGGCAGTTCGTACCCCGCGGCCTGCCGGACAAGGGAGCAGGTCCGGAGCGAGTAGCACCGGCCGGGAGCGCTTCCGCAGATGTCACCCAGCACGTGTCCCGGCTCCACGGAGGCCAGCTGGTCGCGGTCGCCCACCAGGATGAGGCGGGCGTCCGGCTTCAGGGCCAAAATGAGGCGATGCATGAGATCCAGCGAGGCCATGGACGCCTCGTCGACCACCACCACGTCGTGCGGCAGGGGATTGTCCTGCGAACGTCCCGACCCCGGCCTTCCGGGCACTATTCCCAGGAGCCGGTGGATGGTGCTCGCGCGCAGGCCCTGTGCCCCGGGCGCCGTGATCCCACGGTCCTTGAGGCTCTCCAGGGTCCGCTCGAGAGATTCCTCGAGCCGCTGGGCCGCCTTCCCGGTCGGTGCGGCCAGGGCGATCCGGATCTCCGGGTCCAGGCCGGTAAGCAGGGCGAGGATCCGCGTGACCACGGTGGTCTTGCCGGTCCCGGGTCCGCCCGTGATTATGCAGAGCGCCCCTTTGAGCCCCATGAGCACGGCAACCTTCTGCCAGTCGATCCCACCCGGGTCCTGGTGCGCGCCGAAGTGCTGGGCCAGGCGCTCGGCGATCCCAGCGGCATCCAGGGGCATCTCCTTGCGAGCCAGCTCGAGCAGCCGGTCTGCAAGCGACCTTTCCCGGTTCCAGTAGCGCCACAGATAGAGCCTCGATCCCCGATCGAGGATCAAGGGCCGGTACTCTCCCGGTGAGCCAACCACCTCGGATGACACGAGCGCCTCGACCCACTGCTCGAGACTCGGGCACTTCAGGATCATCCCCGAACGCTCGTCCCTGAATGTGAGGCCTGCGTAAGAGGCCAGGTCGATGCAGACATGCCCCTGACGGGTCTCCCTGCTCACCAGGGCGGCGGCCGCGAATACCGGGCTCTCGCCGGTGCCCGAAAGGCGCTCCATGAGCCAGGCGAAATGCAGATCAATGGGCGCGAATCCCGCCGGCTCCACCTTCCGGCCCGGAATGTCTTCTGCTGCCGTCCTGTACGCATTGAGGCTTTCCATGCGAGCCCTCACCTCCCTTCCGGACGAGATCCGCCGCGGATATCGAAGCTCTCGGCCAGGACCCGGAGCACTCCCCTGTCAGGCATGGCCCGGTAAACGCCGTAATCCGGGCCTCGCTCCGGGTCGAGGCCGCGGAGAAACACGTAGATGATCCCACCGAAATGCCTGTCGAAGGAATAGCCCTTGATCCGCCTGCCCAGGTAGATGTCGAGTCCGGCTGCATAGAGGTGGTACTGCAGGATGTAGTAGTTCCTGGCCATTGCCTGCTCCAGGGCATCCCTGCCGTAGTGCTCGATTCCCGGCCCCAGGTAATTGGACTTCCAGTCCAGGAGGTAGTACTTCCCCCCGAGCGTGAACACCAGGTCGATGAATCCCCGCAAAAACCCGGTCGCCTCGTCGAGGTGCAGTTCTTCCATCATGCGCGGAAAGGCATCGGGTACAGCCGGCCGGCGCCCGCACGCAAACGCCCGCTCGAGAGCTTGTCTCGAAATGTTTCTTACCGGCAGATAGAACTCCATCTCCCGCACGGTATGCTCCATGGGCACGGACGCGAGCGGCACACCTTCGACGGTGAAGGCGAGCACCTTCCTGATCATGCCGGCAAGGGTTTCCATCCAGGAGGGTGAAAACCCGTGGAGTCTGAGACTCTGCGCCACGAGCCCCTGCACGGTTTCCTCGTCAGCCTGGAAGTCGAGCCTCTCCAACAGGGAGTGCAGCATGATGCCGGTGCGCGCACCTCCAGGAAGCCGGAAAACCCCTTCGCCGGTGAGGGTCTCCTGGGGCGGGTCGACGGACCTGGCATCCCGGTCGGCTGCGTCTGTGTCGTGGGACGAATCCGGGATCATGGACGAAAAGCTCAAAACCCTCCACGACCGGTCGATCCTGCCCGTGAACTCCCTGGGTGAGAGCTCTGTCCGGGCCCATGCGGTCCTCGCGGTGAAGGCCGGGGCGCCCTCCGGGAGGTCGCAGATCTCGATGCAGTCTTCCCGGCCGGAGCACCGGCGAAGGAGCTCCTCCCGCAGAGAGCCCCCATTCGCGGACATCTCAGGCGAGGGACCCCCGTCCCCGGATCCGAGCAGCCGGGAAAGGGCCTGCGACCCTTTCTTGC
>JBASVF010000328.1:0-4569 GCA_049275795.1 Desulfomonilia bacterium | reverse complement strand
CGGGTGCTTTCCCAGGTGACCAACCCGGTCATCGTCACCGGGCACACGGACTCCGTGCCCTACGAGGGGCCGCCGTATCACTCGAACTGGGCGCTCTCAGCGGCTCGTGCGGCCGCCGTGGTGGACGCGCTCTCGGCCAGGGGCATCGACCATGGGAGGCTCACTGCCTACGGCATGGGGGACCAGAGGCCCTTGACCTACAACAGCGACGCGCAGGGCAGGGCGCTCAACCGGAGGGTGGAGATCACGATCCTGGGAGACCTTCCGAAAACGATGGACCTCGAAGGGCTCGATGCGCCCCGGCAGGTGCCGGTGAAAACCCTCAGGTACAAGGGATACGACTTCTCGCTGGATGAATGGTGATGGCAAGAAAAGACAAAAATATCGAATACATCAAGCTTCCGAGCAGGACCCAGTGGATGGTCACGTTCTCCGACATGATCACCCTGCTCATGACCTTCTTCGTCCTGCTCATCTCCATGTCATCCATGGACGCAAAGGCCATGAAGGAGATGCTGGGCTTTTTCAACGAGGTCATGGGCCCGCTGGAATTCGCGGAAGAGCAGGAGGTGCAGGGTCTTCCCACAGTCGTGGAGACCGTGCCCCCCAAGGTGTTTTTCGATACCGCGAACCTGAGCCGGAGCATCCTTAACAACCTCGAAAGCAAGGGGATCGGAGGATTCGAGGGCAGGGGAAAGGACCCGTTCGAGGTAAGGCAGAACGAACGGGGCCTCGCCATCTCGATAAGCTCGGATATCCTCTTCGATGAGGGCTCGCACGAGCTCAAGGAGGAGTCGCTGCCCATTCTCCAGAGCATTGCGCAGAGCGTGTACAACACGGATTCGATCATCTCGGTCGAAGGGCACACGGATGACCGGGGCACGGCCAGGGAGCAGTTCCGGCTCTCACTAAGGCGTGCAGGCAGCGTGCTCGATTATTTCATCTACTCCGAGGGCATGAGCCCCAAGCGATTCACTCTGGGCGGCTACGGGGCGACCAGGCCGCTCGACTCCAACGCCTCAGCGGCAGGCCCTGAAAGGAACCGGCGGGTGGAGATCGTTCTGCTGAAACATCAGCTATAGGAGGAATGCATGGCGGAAGAGAAAGAGAAGAAAGCAGCTGCGGCAAAGGAGAAGAAGTCGCCGGTACTGGTGATCCTGGCCGCTGTCGTGCTCGTGGTGCTCGTGGGAGGGATTGTAGCCGGGTATTTCCTCTTCCTGGCCCCTGATTCCGATCAGGCACGTGCCCCCGTCCCGCTGGCCCAGGGCGATCAGTCCCAGGCCTATGCCCCGGGCGGGCTGTCCGGCCCGATCAAGGCGCTGGACTCCTTTATCGTGAACCTCACCGATGCACAGGGGACCAGGTACCTCAAGGTGACCATGCAGGTAGAGATGAGCCACGATATGCTCTCGCAGGAGATCGACAAGCGGATTCCCCAAATCAGGGACGAGGTGATCACGCTGCTTTCGAGCAAGTCCTTCGACGACGTGGCCACGGTTGCGGGTAAGAAGGCGCTCAAGCGCAGCATCCTGGCCTGCATGAACAAGTACCTGACGACCGGCAAGGTGCTCAACGTGTACTTCTCCGATTTCGTCGTGCAGTGAGGATTGCCCATGGGCCAGATACTGAGCCAGGAAGAGGTCGATGCCCTGTTGAGGGGCGTCGTGGGCGGAGAGATCGAGACCGAGACGGATGTACCCTCGCCGGGCATTGCCAGCGAGTACCCGAGGTTCGATTTCGCGGCCCAGGACAAGGTCATCCGCGGCAGGATGCCCACCCTGGACGCCATCAACGACCGGTTCGCCCGCTTTTTCCGGAACACCCTCTCGGGGCTGCTCCGGAAGATGATCGACGTGACCCCGGTATCGCTCGATACCCTGAAGTTCGGCAACTTCATGAGATCCCTGCCCGTGCCCTCCAGCATTCACATCGTGCGGGTGGACACCTTGCGGGGAAACGCCCTGATCGTGCTCGAGACCAAGCTCGTGTTCGCCCTGATCGACAGTTTCTTCGGGGGCAAGGGAGTGGGCGCCGTGAAGGTAGAAGGCAGGGAATTCACCGCAATCGAGCAGCACATGCTCTTCAAGGTCGTCTCGGCCGCCATCAGGGAGCTGGAGAGCGCCTGGCAGCCGGTCTACGAGCTCAGGTTCGACTATGTGCGCGGCGAGATGAACCCCCAGTTCGCGGGCATCATCCCCAACGAGGACGTCATCATCGTGGTCCAGTTCGATGTCGAGATGGAGGAGATGAGCGGCAACATCATGGTCTGCATTCCCTACATGCTCATTGAGCCCATCCGCGACAGGCTCTACGCGAGCTTCCACACCGAGGATAAGACCAGCGTGGATTCCGCGTGGATCACCCGTTTCAAGCACGAGCTGATGGGCGTCTACGTAAACGTGTCCGTGGAGCTGGGCAGAACGAGCATCACCTCACGGGAGCTGGCCTCGCTCAAGAAGGGCGATGTCCTGGTGCTCGAGAAGGACGTGGCCGACGATCTGATCGTGAAGGTGCAGGATCTGCCCAAGTACTATGCCCGGCCGGGAAAGCTGAAGGACAATCTGGCCGTGGATATCGTGAGACTGGCTGACAGGCAGCTGTACTGAGGAGGGAAATCCATGGCTGACGAGGAGAAGCGATCCATGAAGAAAAAAGAGGCCAAGGGGGAGGTCGGACTCTCCCAGGACGACATCGACCGGCTGATGAAGGGCGGCGGCGAATCACCCGCACAGGAGGAAGCCGCAGACCCCGGGCAGGAGGCGCTGGCCGAGGAGTGGGCGAGGGCGCTGGAAGCCGGGGAGGAGATCGAGGAAGGCAAGCCCCTGGGGCGCGCCGCAGAGAAGGCCCAGTTCGAGGAGCTCCATGAGAGCAGAGCCCCGGGCGGCTCGACCGATCTCGACTTCATCCTGGATATCCCCCTGGAGGTCACCGTGGAGATGGGCAGGACCAAGATGCTCATCAACGACCTCCTGCAGCTGGGGCAGGGTTCGGTCATCGAGCTCAACAGGCTGGCGGGAGAACCCCTGGACATCCTCGTGAACAACAAGCTCGTGGCCCGGGGCGAGGTTGTGGTCGTGGGTGAAAAGTTCGGCATCCGGCTCACTGACATCGTAAGCCCCATGGAGCGGGTGAAGAGGCTCAGATGAAAAGGATCGGACAGGCACTGGCCGTCCTGCTCATGGCCTCAGCGCCCTGCCTTGCCGCAGAGGGCGCACCCGCGGCCGTGGACCTGGGGACCTTCACCGTGCTGGTGGGGGTCATCGCAGGCCTGTTCGTGCTGGCCTGGGCGGCCAAGAAGTACGGGCCCTATGCCCGTGCCAGGAAGACCTTCGGACTCGACATCCTCGGCCAGGTGCCGGTGGGACCGAAGTCGAATCTCGCCCTGGTGCGCGCGGGGAAGACACTGCTCCTCCTGGGGGTCACGCAGCACACGGTCACCCTGATCAAGGACCTCGGGCAGGATGATTTCGGACGGAGCATCGACGAGGCCGGCCTCACGGGAAGAGAACCGACGTGAAAAAGATCCTGCTCATCCTTGCCGCAGCCCTGCTGGGCCTGATGGCCGCCGGCCCGGCCTTCGCGCAGGAGCCTGCCATTCCGACCATCAGCCTGGGGGTCGCTCAGGCGGGCAGCCCCGAAGAGGTGGTCGGCGTTCTCCAGGTGCTCTTCATCCTGACCATCCTGGCCCTGGCGCCCTCCATCGTGATCATGGTGACCTCGTTCACGAGGATCATCGTGGTGCTGGGGTTCCTTCGCCAGGCCCTGGGAACCCAGCAGATGCCGCCCATGCAAGTGCTCACCGCACTCGCCATTTTTTTGACGTTCTTTATCATGGCCCCCACCTTCAAGCAGATCAACGAACAGGCGCTCGAGCCCTACCAGAAGGGATACCTCACCTTCTCCCAGGCCTTGGGCAGCGCTGAAGGTCCCTTGAGAGAATTCATGTTCAGGCAGACCAGAGAGAACGACCTCTCCCTGTTCGTGAGCCTCGTCGGCCAGGAAAAGCCGGCCAACAGGGACGAGGTCCCCACCCGGGCGCTCATCCCGGCGTTCATGATCTCCGAGCTCAAGACCGCCTTCCAGATCGGGCTCATCCTGTTCATCCCGTTCCTCATCATCGACATGGTGGTGGCCTCGATCCTGCTGTCCATGGGCATGATGATGCTGCCTCCCATCATGATCTCGCTGCCCTTCAAGATCATGCTCTTCGTGATGGTGGACGGGTGGAACCTGCTCGTGGGATCGATCGTAAGGGGGTTCGTGCCGTGACTCCGGAGACCATAACCACCATGATGGCCGAGGCCATCAAGATCACCCTGCTCGTAGGCACCCCCATGCTCCTGGTGGGTCTTCTCGTGGGCCTCTCGATCAGCGTGTTCTCGGCGGTGACCCAGATCCAGGAGATGACGCTCACCTTCGTGCCCAAGATCGTGGCGGTCTTCCTGGCCCTGCTCTTCTCGCTGCCCTGGATCATCGAAAAGCTCACCACCTACACCACAAACCTCTTTTCCAGCATCCCGATGATGGTCCGATGAACGAGCTGCTGAGCCTGGCATGGAAGGACATCCT
>JBASVF010000327.1:0-13505 GCA_049275795.1 Desulfomonilia bacterium | reverse complement strand
CTCCTGGACGATCTCGAGGTAGTTGTGCCCGCTGTTGAAATACTTCTGACTCACCTTCACCACGAATCGCAGGTTCGCATAGATGATCTTCTGGCCCGCTTCCACGTCACCCTGCTGGTAGCGCTTGGCCAGCTTGTACTCTTCTTCGGGCTGGAGAAGAGGGTATCTTCTGATCTTCCGCAGATAGAGCTGGAGTTCGGAGTAATCGTGTCTATTCGCCATGGATTCGTACCCTTCCTTCAATGTGGTTTTGTGGCCTCTCTCGATTGTGCGCGGTCAGCCCGCGCGCCTGACCCGTCATGTGCCGGCCCGGCAGCAGCCGTATCCTCCCGGCGCCGGAGGTCCGTGCATCCGGGATGCGCGTCCCCGGTCACCGGGGCCAATCTTCCGCCCGGCCCGCCGGAAAGGGCAGCAATCCTCCCGGAGAGGCGAGGGGAGACACGGCCAAGCATGCTCGGAGCCGGAATGGAGAAGGACGTGAAAGGCAGGGAGATCATCCCGGGACGGTTTCCGGCCTGGGAGTTCCGGGCGCGGTACCGGCCGCGGGGAACGAAGAGCGCAAGCCTGGATTCCACCCGCCGGTCTCCGGAGGAGATGGGATACCGGGGGTCTCCGGGCTTTTCCCCGAGGCGCGCGGCCTTTGCCGACAGCCAGGATACCGGAGATGGCGATGTTTGCCGGTTCCTCCCGGATGATGCCGGCCGGGCACCCGTGAAGGGACCTCCCGAGATCCGGACGAGGCGTCCCTCGAGATCCGGCCTCGTATGGTCACGTGCAAAGCAGCTCATCGTGCCGGGCTCACCGCAGTGCATGGGATCCCTCGAGGTTGCGACCCGGATTCAGGCCGGAGCGGAGAGCGTGCAGTGGATGCCGTGGAATTCTCCGGGGGCGTGCCGGGGAAAACTCACCCAAGCCTTTCATTTCTCTCCTCCTTTGCCACACCTCAGAGTCGGCTCCGCCGGCGTGCTGAAAGCGCCGGTGAAGCCTCGTCAAACCCATCAGTCGAACCATTCGGGAAAGGCTTTCTCGATATCCCGCGGACGCTTGAACCTGAGTTTCCCGGATACGAACAGACCAGCTATCGTCTCGGCGATCTCCCTGTCCTGGTTCAGGCCGGCCTGCCTGGCGCCGGTCCCGGAAAGACGAGCCCTGGAACCGCTGGAGACGATCTCGTCCATGGCTTCCATGAGCTCGAAAAGGGTGGTGGTGATCTCTACCGTATTGCTCCTTGAACGCAGTGAACTGGAACCACGGTGTATGCTCATTCGTAACTCCTCCTACGTATTGTCTCCGGTGTTCCTGCCGCCTCGCAGAGCGGCACCCGCGGTGTTTCTCAACTGCATCCCCTCTATTCAATACGTGTGCCGACATGGATGAGGCTGGTTATCCGGTGAGATTTCATGAGGTTGGAAAAGATGCTGGGATTTGTCGGCACGCGGACGCTCCGGCATCCTGTCCTGTGGAGTAGGATGATTCCATCCACGTGGGATTCCGTCCGGCAGGATTCCGAAAACCGCAAATGATCGCTGCAGATTGAAGGCGGCCCAAGAGGCCCGGTATTCTTATCTGTGCGAAATGACGGGTGATCGGGCGGGCGCCTGCGGATGAGGCGGCTTCGGTGCCCGAGGGGCCGGAGTCTCCCAGAGCGGACCCGTTCCGGCGAAACCGCTGGATGTCAGGCGGCTTTTAAGCTGCCGGTGCCGGCAGGCCGCCTCAACGGGTCCCGAGGGGGGAAAAGGTCGTGCCGTTCCTGCGGGGCAGCACAGTGCTCCGGCTACATGTGGCGGGAGATCTCGTGCTTGTGGAGAAGGGCATAGAGCCTGGACCGCGAGAGCCCCGAAATCCTGCACGCGCTCGTGACGTTTCCGGAGGTGCGTTTCATGAGTTCCTTAAGGTAGAAGCGCTCCACCTCCGCCAGGTACCTGGTGCGAACCGTCCGCAGCTCGGGAAGGCCGGGCGAGGACGACCTGTTCATCTTCGAGATGATATGGGTGAATGAAGGCTTCTCAATGTTCATGGCACAGGTCCATATAACAAACTGCATGCCAAAAATTCTCCCCTGCAGGCCTGCGTGTGCATAGAAGCCCCGGGCCCGGGCCAGGAGCCTTTTTTCGCCGGGGGCTTACCCGCATGGGTCTGCCACTGGGAGAGTTCACGGGAGTCTTGCGGGCCGGTGCGCCCTATGGTCCGGGCTGGAGCCGCTCGCTTTCAGGAGATCTCGTACTGCTTCAGCAGGGCGTAGAGCCGGGAGCGGGAAAGGCCGGAGACCCGGCAGGCGGCCTTGATGTCGGCCTTGGTCTGCCGCATGAGCTCCTTGAGGTACTGCTCCTCGATTTCGCTGACCGCCTCTTCGCGCACGTCCTTGAGGCTGGGGAGGGTGTTGTCTCCGAAGGCGGGCAGGCTGCCGGGCTGTACCTGCTTCCTGGCTGCGGCCATGCGCTTGACCTGCACGTGAATGTGGTAGGGCAGGTGCTTAGGTACCAGGATGGGGCTGTCGTGGGCCACGGCAAGCGCGCTCTCCAGGGCGTGGATCAGCTCGCGGACGTTCCCGGGCCAGGTGTACTGCGTGAGGATGTTCCGGAACGCAGCGCTTACACGCTTGGGTTTCATCCCGTACTTCTTGCAGTGGCGCTTCAGGTAGTGGTTGGTCAGGTCCTGGATGTCCTCGGGACGCTCTCTCAGGGGCGGCAGGTCGATGCTGATGGATCTGAGCCTGAACAGGAGATCCTTGCGGAACATTTTCTTCTGCACCAGGTCGTCCAGGTCACGGTTCGTTGCACTGATCACCCGAAAGTCGCTCTCCACCTCGCTGGACTTCCCGATCGGCCTGAAGCTGCGCTCCTGCAGAACACGCAGGAACTTTTTCTGGATCGAGAGCGGAAGCTCCCCCACCTCGTCGAGGAAGAGCGTGCCTTTGTTCGCCTGGTGGATCAGGCCCTGCTGGGCCCGGTCGGCGCCGGTGTAGGCGCCTTTCTCGTAGCCGAAGAGGATGCTCTCCACGAGATTGGGCGGCAGTGCTGCACAGTCCACCACCACGAAGTCGTGGCCGGCCCTGAGCGAGTGGTTGTGAATGGCCCGTGCGAAGAGCTCCTTGCCGGTGCCCGTCTCACCGGTGATCAGCACGCTCGCGTCGTTCGAAAGCGTCTTGCTCAGCAGCGTCAGGCACTTCTTCATGCCCGGGCTCTGCCCGAGGATCCCCTCATTTTCGAAGTCCAGCGCCGTCTGCGGCAGGGTGCTGCTCTCGTGGTAGAGGATGGCGTCCTTGAGGAGCTGGGTGAGGTCGGCCTTGGAGAAGGGCTTCTCGATATAGTCCCATGCCCCCTTGGACAGGGCCGATTCCACGGACTCGGGATCGCCGTAGGCGGTGATCACGATCACTTCGGGGGAGCCGCTGTTCCGGCAGACCTGGGGAAGGATGTCGATGCCGTTGCCGTCGGGCATGCGCACATCGAGGAACACCACGTCGTATGGTGCAGATCGTACGGCCTCCAGGCCCTGCTCGAGGGTGAACGCCTGAGCGCTCTCGAATCCCAGGCTGCGTGCAACGTTCGCAATGGAGTTGCAGACGAGCGTATCATCGTCTATGATCAATATCTTCTTGCGATCGTTCATGCTGTCCTCATAAGACGGTTTCGTGGAAATGTAAAGCCCCCCCGCCCAGGACCCGGCATATGACCGTGTTCAGCTCCTGCGAAGTGAAGGGCTTGGAGATCAGGAGGGAAAAGCCCTCGTTCGAGCTGCGGATTTTTCGAAGGGCTTCTTCGGAGCCCGAGCAGATGATGACCGGCAGGCCGCTGCGGACCCTTCGCATAGACAGGGCCATCTCGTGGCCGCTCATCACGGGCATGAGCTGGTCGGTGATCACGAGGTCGAAGCTCTCGGGCGCTGCGTTGAAGATGTCGAGCGCCTTGAGGGGATCGTTGGTGGATGACACCCGGAAACCCAAGAGCACGAGCATGTGGTGCACGGTGCGCAGCTCCAGGGCGTTGTCGTCCACCAGGAGGATGCGGCCCTTGCGCCGGGCCCCGGCGTGGATGCTCTCGGCGGGCTTGTGGCCGGGGTCTTCCCGGTGCACGGGGAAGTAGATCTCGAAGGTCGAGCCCTTGTCCGGCACGCTATGCACGATGATGGAGCCCCCGGCGTTCTTGACCACGGAATGCACGACTCCCAGGCCCAGGCCCGTGCCCGAGCTGGATTTCTTGGTCGTGTAGGTGGGATCGAAGATCTGGTCGATGATCTCGGGGCTCATCCCGCAGCCGGTGTCCCTGACCGTGAGCTTCAGGTATTCTCCGGGCGTGAGGTCCGACACCACCGCTTTGACCGGCGTCTTTACCCTGGTGACGTTGAGCGAGACGCTCAGCTGCCCGCCGTCTTTGCCCATGGCCTGCACCGCGTTGGTGCAGAGGTTCGTGACGAGCTGGTAGATCTGCGCCGCATCGGTCCTTGTCTGGATGCCTCTGGCCGATATCCGCTGGCGGAGTTCGATGGAGGGAGGCAGCGAACGCCTGATGATGGTCATGGCTTCACGCACGACCTCCTCCAGGACCACGGGATGGAGATGCTGCCTTTTCCGTGAGCCGAAGAGCTTGATCTGGTTGGTGATCTCGCGGCCGATCCTCGATGCCTCGATGATCTGGGCCACGTACTCACGCTCGGGTGCGTCGGCGGGAAGCATGTCCGCGATCAGCTCCGCGTTGATGAGGATGGGCTGAAGGATGTTGATGAAATCGTGCGCGATGCCGCCTGCGAGCATGCCGAGCGCCTCCATCCTGCGTTTTTTCTCCAGTGCCCTCTGCATGGAGCGCTCCTCGGTGACATCGAGCTCGATGACGGCATAGTGGGTGACAGTGCCGGACTCGTCGTCCAGCGGGGAGACGAGCACGTCGATGTCCCTGAGCCCCCCGTCCCCGCCAGCCCGCTGGATGGTTCCCCGCCAGGGCCTGTCCTGGATTTCCTCAAGGGAAAAGCTCGAGCCCTGCTGCGACTTATGGGATACGAACTCCGTGTAGGACCTGCCTCTCAGGTCGTCCCGCGCCATGCCCAGGGAGTGCTCTCCAGCCTGGTTGATATAGATGATACGTCCCTTCGAATCGAGGATGAACACGCTCTCAGAGGTGTGCTCGACGGCGGAGATCAGGAGCCGGTTCTCCTGCTCGGTGCGCCGATGGCCGGTGATGTCGATCGAGATGCCCTCCAGCATGGGATCGGAGCCTGCCCGGTGGATCGGGAACTTCTGGGTAAAGAGGGAGATGCTCTGGCCGCCGATCGAGACGTCTTCGATCTTCTGGAGCTCCTTGCCGGAGGCGAGCACCTGCCGATCGTCCTCCGCCATCTTTTCCGCTGCATCCATGGGCCAGATGTCGCGGACGGTACGTCCGATACACGCATCGACCTTGATCCCATAGGCCTCCTCGATGTACCGGTTGATGTAAAGGAACCGTCCGCTGCTATCCTGGAGGTATACCATGCCCGGGAAGTGCTCGAGGAGGAGCTTGGAGAGCTCTTCACTGTGCCTGAGGTCCTCCTCGATGCGCTTGCGCTCCTCGATCTCCTGCGCGAGGCGCCGGTTGATCCTCATGAGCCGCCTCGTGCGCCTGCGCACCTCCTCTTCCAGGTCCTCCCCGGGGTCTGCCGGCCGGTTCCCGTCCTTCCGCAGCGGCCGGCGCTCCCCGCCGTGCTCGATGAGCTTCCGCACGACTTCGGGCAACAGTGTCCGGAACGCTTCGGGAGGGTCCGTGAGCAGGTAGTCGGGTACGCCTTCGCCGAGGGCATCCGCGACCGCTTGGGCCGAGGCGGCATCCGCGGTCATGAGAAAGGGCGGAGGGTCGCTCAAGCCTGCGACACGCCTGAAGAGCTCCAGGCCCGATCCATCGGGCAGGTGCCGGGCGGCAACGACGATATCGAAGGTCTCGCCGCTCTCTGTGAGCAGAGACGCTGCATGCCGGGCGGTTTCGCTTTCCAGGAGGCTGTAAGGCATGCCGCTTAAGTCCATGGCCTCACGGAAGGCCCGCCTATGCCGCGTATCCGCCTCCACCAGGAGGATACGGAGTTCTCCTTTGTGCATGGTCATTCTCCCGATGCTCGAGGGGCTGGGACGATCACCCGATTCAACCTCATAACAGTCCAAGGCGTGTCCCTGGAATCGGACACCTGCCGTATGTGAACGAGAAGACTTCTCGAACGAGTCAACCCCACTTTGCGCCGCTTTCTTGTGCCGAATCCAGAGATGGTTATAATAGCACGATATTTCTAAAAAAACTGTATATTTCACAATTCCTAGCATGAATATGCATGCATGGCAAACAAAAACATGGCCCTCGATGCTTCCGGGAAAACACGGCTGACCCCTGGAGCACCCGCAGGACCGGACGCCTGCGTCAGCTGGAAACGACGCCTCCCATGTCTCGCCGCGACAAGGGCGGCTTCCTCGGTGGAACGGGGCCGTGCCAGCGATTCCCCTGCCGGGCTGCTGAGGTTTTTTAAGCTCACGGCGCCAAGAGAGGGATTGCCGCCGGCGCTCAGAAGGTATCAGGGACCTCCGGAGGCCCGACCGGCCTACCTCGCCGCTTCCGGGCAGCCTGCCGCATCCAGGACGGCCTGGAAGGGAAGGGCGCCTTCCCGGAGGCAGCGGGGGGGCCAGACCGTGAGGTCTGCCAGGGTGGAGGGGAGGCCGCCCGGCGTCCTTCCTCCGTCGAGGATGGCGTCGATGTCCGGGCCCCACTGGAGGATCTCCTCGGGTGTGCTTGCCGGCCGGGCCCCGGAAGGGTTTGCAGAGGTCGAGGTCACGGGACCGGCCGCCTGGGTGAGGGCGAGGGCGAGCGGATGGGGGGACACTCTCAAGGCCACCTTTCCGGAAGGGGCGAGCAGGGGGTGAAGGCCTTCGCGGGCCGCAAGCAGGACGCTGACGGCCCCGGGCCATAGCCGCATGAGCAGGGCTTTCTGCCTGCTGTCGGCCTCGGCTACTGCCAGGGCGCTCTCGATGCTGCCCGCAAGGACGATCATGCCCTTGGCCGAGTCTCTGCCCTTGATGCGGATGATCCGTTCGATCCCGGCCTGGTCGGTGATCCTGGCGCCCAGGCCGTAGTAGGTTTCGGTGGGATAGGCGATGACCGCCGAGGCCCTTTTCATGAGCAGGTCGGCCGCCGTTTTCGGGTCCTTCAGACGGCGCATGGCTAGAGCTTCTTGATGCTCTCGTCCGACTCCAGGACGTCCTTTCTCATGGCCTGCCGGTAGTAATCGAGCCGCTCGCGCAGCTCGGGCCGGGAAATGGAGAGGATCTCCACGGCCAGCAGGGCGGCGTTCTTGGCGCCCGCCTTGCCGATGCCCATGGTTGCGACCGGGATGCCCGGTGGCATCTGCACCATGGAGAGCAGGGCGTCCACGCCGCCCAGGGAGGACGAGGCGATGGGCACGGCAATGACCGGCAGGGTGGTGTGCGCGGCGATCACGCCCGCCAGGTGGGCCGACATACCCGCGCCCGCGATGATGATCGAGAACCCTCTGTCGCGGGCCGAGCGGCTGAACTCGGTGACCTCGTCCGGAGTCCGGTGGGCGGAGAGAATGCGCATCTCGCAGTCGATGCCGAACTGCCTGAGCACGACCGAGCACTCTTCCATGACCGTGAGGTCGGATTTGCTTCCCATGACAACCGCGATCTTCATGACAGCCTCGACAACGCCTTGCGGCCGATATCCCTGCGGAAGTGCATGCCTTCGAAGGAGATGCACGAAACCGCCCGGTACGCCTTGAGAATGGTTCCTTCCAGGCCGTCGCCGAGGGCCGTCACCCCCAGCACCCGGCCGCCCGCGGTGAGCACCCTGCCCTTTTCGAGCCTGGTCCCGGCGTGGAAGACCTTTACGCCGGGTATGGCCTCGGCATCATCGATTCCCCCGATGGGCTTTCCCTTCTCGTAGCTCCCGGGGTACCCGCCTGAGGCCATGACCACGCAAACGCTCGGGCTTGAGTCCCAGTCGAGCTCCATGTCCCGGATGCTGCCTTTTAAGGCCGTTTCCAGGAGCAAAGGCACGAGATCGCTCTTGAGCCGCATGAGCAGCGGCTGGGTCTCCGGGTCTCCCATGCGGGCGTTGAACTCCAGGACCTGCGGTCCGCCGTCGGTCATCATGAGCCCGGCATAGATGACCCCGCGGTAGGTGATGCCGGCGAGCTTCATAGCGTGCACGAGGGGGTAGAGGATCTTTTCCATGACCAGGCCCTGCGAGGCCTCGTCGAGGACCGGCGCCGGGGAGTAGGCCCCCATGCCGCCGGTGTTGGGGCCCCGGTCGCCGTCGAAAACCGGCTTGTGATCCTGCGATGAGGCAAGCGGCACGATGTGCTCGCCGTCGCAGATCGCGATGAACGAGGCCTCCTCGCCCGCGAGGCGTTCTTCGATGACCACGCGGGAGCCCGCCTCGCCGAAGGCCCGGGCCACCATGATCTCGTTGAGGGCCTCAAGCGCCTCGTCCTTGGAAGAGGTGACGATCACGCCCTTGCCGGCCGCCAGGCCGTCGGCCTTTACCACGAGGGGGAAGTCGGCGCTCGAGATGTAGGCTCTGGCAGCATCGAGATCGGTGAACACCGCGAAGCGGGCCGTGGGGATGGAGGCCCGCTGCATCATCTCCTTGGCAAAGGACTTCGAGCCTTCCAGGCATGCGGCGCTCTTCGTAGGGCCGAAGACGGGCAGGCGCTCGGACTCGAAGGCGTCCACGATGCCCGCGATCAGGGGCGCCTCGGGCCCGACCACGGTTAGGCCCACGTCGTTGCTGCGGGCGAACTTGATAAGGGCCGGGATGTCATCGGCCGGGATGTCCACGCACACGGCATCCGAGGCGATGCCGCCGTTTCCGGGAGCGCAGAACACCTCGCCTACCAGGGGGCTCGCGCCGATCTTCCAGCACAGCGCGTGCTCCCTTCCTCCGGAGCCCACCACCAGGACGTTCACGGCTGCTCCCTAGTGGCGGAAGTGGCGCATGCCGGTAAAGATCATGGCCATGCTGTGCTCGTTGGCCGCATCGATGACCTCCTGGTCTCTCACCGATCCGCCCGGCTGGACCACGGCGGTCGCGCCGGCGGAGGCGGCCTCGTCGATGCCGTCCCGGAAGGGGAAGAAGGCGTCCGAGGCTACCACCGATCCCTTGGTGGAGAGCCCGGCGTTGCCGGCCTTGATAATCGCGAGCCGGGAGGAGTCAACCCTGCTCATCTGCCCTGCACCCACGCCCACGAGCTGGTCCTTGGTGGCATAGATGACCGCGTTGGACTTCACGAACTTCACGATCTTCCAGGCGAACTTCAGGGCTTCGAGCTCGTCGGCCGTGGGCCTTCGCTTCGTGACCACCGGGGCCTTCTCCAGGTCGACGTAGCCCAGGTCCCTCTCCTGCAGCAGCAGCCCGCCGATTACCCGGCGCGAGACCAGGAACTGCTTCTTGGCCGACCTGCCAACCGCGATCTCCGGGACCTTGAGCAGACGGACGTTCTTCTTGCGGGTGAGGATGTCGAGCGCTTCCTTGGTATAGTCGGGTGCGACCACCACCTCGGTGAACACCTCGCCGATGGCCTGGGCTGTCTCGGCGTCGACCGGCCTGTTCAGGCCTACGATCCCGCCGAAGGCCGAGGTCGGATCGACCTTGAAGGCCTTGCGATAGGCCTCGGCGAGCGAGCCGTCCGACTGGGCGGCCCCGCAGGGGTTGGAGTGCTTGAGGATCACGCACGCGGGCTTGTCGAACTCCATGATGAGATCGAGCGCCGCGTCGGAATCCATGATGTTGTTGTAGGAGAGCTCCTTGCCCCAGAGCTGTTGGGCGGTGGCGATGGCCGGCTGGTTCACGGCGAGTTCGCGGTAGAAGGCGGCCTTCTGGTGAGGGTTCTCCCCGTAGCGCATGATCTGGCTGCGATGGTACTGGGTGGTGTAGGTCAGCGGGAAGCACCCTTCTTCGATGTCGATGGACTGCAGGTAGTTGGAGATGGCGGCGTCATAGCGCGCGGTCAGGGAAAAGGCGTTGCGTGCGAGCTCGAAGTTGGTCTTCTCGCTCACCGAGCCGCCGGAGGCCTTCATTTCTTCGATGATGCGGCCGTAGTCCGCCGGGTCGGTCACCACGGTGACGTAGCGGTAGTTCTTCGAGGCGGCCCTCACCATGGCCGGCCCGCCGATGTCAATGTTCTCCACCGCGTCTTCCAGCGAGGCGCCCCGCGCCACGGTCTCTTCGAACCGGTACAGGTTGACCACGAGCATGTCGATGGGCTTGATGCCCTCTTTCTTCATGGATTCGACATGCCCGGGATTGTCCCGGATGGCGAGCATTCCGCCGTGCACCTTGGGATGGAGGGTCTTGAGCCTGCCGTCCATCATTTCCGGAAACTCGGTATAGTCGGAGATGTCGATGACCGCCTCCCCGTTTTCGCGCAGGATCCGGGCCGTCCCGCCGGTGGAGATGATCTCCACACCCATGGCTGCGAGTTCCTTGATGAAATCGACGAGGCCCCCCTTATCGGTGACACTGACCAATGCCCGTTCAATCTTCGGCATAAACAGACTCCTTTCCTTCACATATTCAAGAGAACGTAACGGCAGTACGGCGACTCAGTTGTTGCTGGCTCCGCCAACACCCACTCTTTGCATGTAGTACCAGGTCAAAAAGGGGACGATCCGCTCGAACAGGCCTGCATCGAGATAGCCGATGTTCTCGACGTGATTCTTCACCTCAGCCCCCGAGATGTCCCCGGAAATCATCCCGTCACGCAGGCGGGTGATCCGGGAAAAGAGCCGGTCACGCATGGAGGGGTCTCCAACGTACGCGGACACGTAGCGGCTCATCTCGGCGAACAGGCTCTCCATGTCCATGAGCCCCGGAGTGCTGGTGTCTTCGGACTCCAGCTCGTCGACGAGGGAGGAGAGGAAAGACCGGGCATCCTCGAGGGCGAGGCGCGACGTTTCCTCGATGACGAGCTCGTCGAAGTCTTCCAGAAAGGCGGTGTAGAACTCAATGGAGAGAAACTCGTGAACGTACGGATGCTGCTCGCCCAATATCTGGGTAAGGACCGAGTCGGCCCTGTCCTTCCATTCCAGGGCGGATTCCTTTTCGACGGGCTCGAGCAGCAAGGCGTTCACGTCATCCAGCAGGTCCTTGAGCAGGACGATGTACTTTGCGAGGCCCCGATTCATCTTTTTCATGGCGCTATCATATACAGCGATTGAGGAAGGGGTCAAGCCTGTTCATGCCCCCGGTCTTTGTGGTATAGGCATCTCCATGCGTCCGGATGAGTTAGACGAGCTGATCAGAAACGAGAGCGCCTGCAAGCGGCACATCAGGGCCGTTCTCCACGGCCGGCAGCGAAGGCTCATCCCCCGGGACAACCTGCGCTTATCGGCCGTGCTCCTGCCCTTGTGCTTCGAGGAGAGCGGGACCACGGTGATCGTCACCAAGCGCTCCATGACCGTGGAGCACCACCGGGGGGAGATCTCCTTTCCCGGGGGCAGGGTCGAGCCCGACGACCCCGACCTGATCTTCACCGCGCTCAGGGAGGCTCACGAGGAGATCGGCCTGGAGAAGGAGGACGTCGAGGTCCTGGGCATCCTGGACGACCACATCTCCCTTATGGGATACCACATGACCCCGGTGGTGGGCGCTATCCCCTGGCCGTACGAGTTCACCATCAACACCGAGTCCGAGGTCCTGCTGCGCGTTTCTCTGGCCTCCGCCCTTCGCGATGACGTATGGATGGCGGAGCAGAGCTCTTTCCTGGGACACCCCGTCCATATTTACTACCTCGAGATCGACGGCGGGGTGCTCTGGGGCGCGAGCGCCAGGATATTCAAGAATTTCGTCGACCTCGTGGCCGGCAGGACCATTCCTTTCGGGCCGGTCACGCCCGAGGCAAAGGCCTGGGTCCGTGAGCTCATGGACCGCCAGGCGGAGTCTTCCGCAGACGGGTAGCGTTCCCGGTTTTGCCTCGGAAGCTGAAGCAGGGCCCAGGTGGCCCTTCCCGCCCGATTATTGCTGTACGATGTGAATTCTCCTGGAAGCGCCGGCTTCGATTCGCAGCGAATGGCGGGCCGGCGTCCCATGCGGCGCAGCGGCATTGTGACCCTCTGCCCGCCCGGTGACCGGGATGAAGGATTGCGTTCCATGGGAGCTTGGAGAAGGGCCGGGGTTTGCCCTCATACCACGATCGCTGTCATGGAGGTGGAACACGGCCCGTCCCACCGATCCGGAAGGATTGAATGTAATGCACGAAACGGAGGTTTGGCATGGAGAGGTTCAAAAACAGGGTCGTGGCCATTACCGGTGCCGGCAGCGGCCTGGGTCGCGGCCTCGCGCTGGAGTTTGCCAGGCTCGGCTGGAAGGTGGCGGTGTGCGACATCGACAGCGCCCGGATCGAGGAGAGCGCGCGGCTCGTCCGGGAGAACGGCGGGCAGGCCCTGGCTCTCACCGGTGACGTCACCAGGTGCGGGGACATCGAATCACTGGCCGATCGCGTGATCTCGCAGTGGGGTGCCGCGGACATCGTCATCAACAACGCCGGTGTCCCGGTGGCGGGGTTCATGGAGAAGGTCCCGCTGGAAGACTGGAGGTACGAGCTCGATGTCCTGCTCATGAGCGTCATCTATGGCTGCAGGACCTTCATCCCGATCTTCAGGCGCCAGGGGGGAGGGCATATCGTGAACGTGGCCTCTGCCGCAGGCTTCGTGTCACTGGCCGAGATGTCGCCCTACAACGTCGCAAAGGCGGGCACCATCTCCCTGTCCGAGTCGCTCCGCATGGAGCTTGCGGGGAGCGGCATCGGAGTCACGGTTGTCTGTCCCACCTTCTTCAAGACCAACCTCATGGACCGGGCGCGGTACACCGATGAGCACCAGATCAGGATGTTCGAGGCCTTCTTCGAGAAGTTCTCCTTCGGCACCGTGGAGAGCGTAAGCAGGGCTGTCATGAGGGCGATCAGGAAAAACAGGCTCTACGCCGTTCCGCAGTGGGACGCCAAGCTCGCCTGGATCATGAAGAGGGCTGCACCGCAGGTATTCTACCACGTCGGCGGGTTCCTGTACTCCCGGGGCATCGTTGACTGGTTCTTCGGGATCGAGAACGGGCAGGGCCGGGCTCTGCCTTCGAGGAAACCGGACTGACGTCTGGAAAAAGCTCCCGATGCGCATGCTCCGAAGGAGCGGCGCAGGTGCGCTCCAGGCTTCACCCCGCCTGTTGCCCGTGGAGAGGCGTGCCCTGATTCAGAACGAGAGCGATCTCCCGGTGAGGATCTCGTATGCCGAGAGGTATTTCTCCGAGGTCTTTCGGATCACCTCTTCGGGCAGACGGGGGCCTGGTGCTGTCTTGTTCCAATCGAGGGTTTCGAGGTAATCCCTGACGAACTGCTTGTCGAAGCTCGGCTGCGGCCCGCCCGGCACGTAGCCTTCCCGGGGCCAGAACCGCGAGGAGTCCGGGGTGATGGCCTCGTCGATGAGCACGAGCCTGCCATCGATGAGACCAAACTCGAACTTGGTGTCCGCGATGATGATCCCC
>JBASVF010000326.1:0-6239 GCA_049275795.1 Desulfomonilia bacterium | reverse complement strand
CTCCAGAAGAACACGAAGGTGAGCACGAACCCGGCCAGCAGGTGAACGAAGCGCATGTGGCCCATGAGGAACTTGTCGATGGTCTCTCCCGAGCTCACCGTGTACGGGTCGGCAATGTAGAACCCGGTGACGGTGAGGATGATGATGGAGACCACCATGAGCCAGTGGTTGACCCTGAGGCTCACGCTCCATTCTTTTTTCGCTGTTCTCGTATCCACGGCATGCCTCCTTCAGGCTACCCTGAACCGGGCGATGTCCGCCGACCCGGGCCTGATAATGTGGACCGCGCAGGCCATGCAGGGGTCGAACGAATGGATCGTCCGCAGGATCTCCAGGGGCTGTCCGGCATCGGAGAGCTTAAGCCCGATGAGCGACTCCTCGTAGGGGCCGCGCAGGCCGCTCTCGCCCCTGGGAGCGCTGTTCCAGGTGGAGGGAACGATGGCCTGGTAGTTGGCGATGACCCTGTTCTCGATGTTGATCCAGTGGCCGAGGCCGCCGCGGGGAACCTCGTCCAGGCCCCTGCCCCGCCCCTCCTTGGGAACGTCGCAGCGGGTCCAGGTGCGGGTGTCGCCCGCCTTGATGTTGGCGATGAGCTCGTTGACCCAGCCTTCGGCCCGGTCCGCCATCAGCTTTGTCTCCAGGGCCCTGGCAGCGGTCCTGCCCAGGGTGGAGAAGAGCACGGTCACCGGCAGCCCGGTAGCCTGAAGCGTAGAATCCACCAGTTGCCTGATCTCGGGGTGGCCCTGGGCATAGCCCACGATGAAGCGGGCCAGGGGGCCGACCTCGAAGGGGCGGCCGTCATAGGCCGGTGCCTTGCACCAGGTGTACTTCTCGTCGCCCTTGACGTTGCCGTTCGCGTCGAATCCCGTGTACTCGGGCTCGGTCTTGCCCACGTAGGGGTGCAGGGTCTCGGAGCCCTTGTACCAGGCATGGGTGACGTTCTCCGTGATCAGGTCCTCGTTGAGTTCCCGCGGATTGGAGAGGTCGCCGTCAAACACCACGCCCCTGGGCAGCAGGGTCTGGTGCCAGTCGTCGTCGAGGGGGAACCCGCCGTAGCACAGGTAGTTCTTCACCCCTGCGCCGTCTCCGGAGAGGCCCTCGTCCTTGTATGCACCCGCCGCCATGACCACGTCGGGCAGGTAAGCGGTCTCGATGAAGTTCTTCACCTCCTTGAGCCGGTAGAGATACTCGCCCAGCCGGTGCGCGTCGAGGGTGTCCATGACGCTGGTTATGCCGCCCACCACCAGCGACTGGGGATGGGGGTTCTTGCCGCCGAAGATGGCCATCATCTGGGCGCCCTTCTTGGATACCTCGAGGGCGTCCAGGTAGTGGGAGGTGATGATGAGGTTGGCCTCGGGAGAGAGCGTGTAGGAGGCGTTGCCCCAGTAGGCGTTGGCAAAGGGGCCGAGTCTGCCCGAGTCGACGAACCTCTTGAGCCGCGCCTGGACCGCCCGATAGTGCGAGCCGGAGCTGTTGTAGGGGTTGTCGTGGTACTCCCGGGCGAGCGCGGCGGCCCTGTCTGGGTCTGCGGCAAGGGCGCCGGTGATGTCGACCCAGTCGAGCCCGTGCCGGTGGTAGAAGTGCATGACGTGGTCGGTCATGAACTGCGCCGACTTGATGAGGTTCCGCACGAGCCGAGCGTTTGTGGGCGGCCTGACGCCGAAGGCGTCCTCGCAGGCCAGGATGCTCGCCTCATAGTGGGAATAGGTGCACACGCCGCAGAACCGCTGTACCATGAGCGGGGCGTCACGCGGGTCCCTGCCCTTGAGTATGGTCTCGAAACCCCGCCATAGGGTGATGCTGCTCCAGGCGTCCTGTATTACGTTCTGCTCGTCGAGCTCGACCTCGATGCGCAGGTGTCCTTCGATTCTCGTAATGGGATCAACGATGATTCTTTCTGACATGGGTGATCTCCTCACTCTTTATCCGGATCGTTGTCCGACTGCTCGTTCTTGGGCTGTCCGTGCCTGAGGGCCGCAGTGACCGCCGCGTGCCCGGCCACGCCCACGATGGCCACGCCGGTGAGCGCAGCTCCCAGGGAATCCACCTTGGCCGAGACGCCCCAGCCGCCGATGGGCTTTTCACTGATGGGCTTTTCCAGAGGAGCCATGGTGTCCCAGAACCCGGGCTCGGTGCAGCCCATGCAGCCGTGGCCGGCCATGATGGGCCAGGACATCCCGTCGTTGAACCTCACCTTGGCGCAGTTGGAGTAGGTGTAGGGACCCTTGCACCCCATCTTGTAGAGGCACCAGCCCTTCTTGGCGCCTTCGTCGCCCCACTCCTCGACGAACTCGCCCGCATCATAGTGGGGCCTGCGCTCGCAGTAGTCGTGGATCCTCTTGCCGTAGGCCCAGATCGGCCTGCCCAGTGAGTCGAGGGCCGGCATGGAGCCGAACATGAGGAAGTGCAGGATCGTGCCCACGAAGTTCTGCGGGCTGGGCGGGCAGCCCGAGATGTTGACGGTCCGGATCCCCAGGGCGTCGGAGATCCCCCGCGCGTCCGTGGGGTTGGGATTGGCTGCCTGGACGTTGCCGAAGGAGGAGCAGCTGCCGATGCAGATGACTGCCGCGGCCTTGGAGGCGACCTCCTTCGCAACCTGGAGGCCTGTCTTACCTTTCGGGCCCAAGGTCAGGTAGCGGCCGTCCAGGCCCATGGGAATGGCGCCCTCGATAACGCACACGAACCGGCCCGGGAAGTCATGGAGCGCTTTTTCCAGGTTTTCCTCGGCCTGGTAGCCCGCAGCCGCCATGAGCGTCTCGTGATACTCGAGCGAGATGGTATCCAGGAGGATGTCGTCCACGTTCGGGTACGAAGTTCTCAGGAACGCCTCGGAGCATCCCGTGCACTCGGCGAAGTGGAGCCACACCACGGGCACGCGGCTGAACTGCTCGGCTGCCCGCGCCACCAGGGGCTTGAAGATCGGCGGCAGCATCAGGGCCGCGGTCATGGCCGTGGTCCACTTCAGAAAGCTGCGCCTGCTCACCCCGCTCGTCTCGAGCGCCTCGCGGAAGTCGACCCGCGCAGGGGGGAGCTGCTCGTCCTGCAGATCCATGCGAGCTCTGCACTGATCCATCAATTGACGATAGTACGTCTCGACCTTGTTACGGTATTCATCACTGCATCTTCTCGGCATACAAAACCTCTCTCCTTGGTTTCTTCACTCTTCCGATTCGAACCTCTAAAAGTAGCACAGCACCGTGAAAAGACGCTTCCAAGCCGCTTTGATGTACAAAGGTATGCCTTCCTCGAGAACCCACTAGCACACCGGAAATCCGTTTTCAACCGCGTGGTGTGACCGGAAACACGCGGACGGGCAAGGCTGTCAGCAATATGATACGGGACATGCCGCCCTGCCATGCACTCTCTCATGATTGCTCTTTCGCCTCGCATATACCCGTTCATTCCCAACAATTATCCGGAGAATGGAACTATGCAATATCATAATATGCTGTATTCAATATAATACTTAACTACTGAATTTATTCAGGGACGTCAAACAACTTTTTTCGGTTCAAGACCGGGCGGGAACCGGGCTCGCACGTGCACTCGATCGCCGGGCACCGACCGCCCCTTCCGACGAGATCTCTTTACATCACCGGTACTTAGTGCTAGGATCTCCGTCCATGCCAGGCGAGCGGATGCAGGTGAGGTGGGTACAGGGGTTCGAGGCCAGGACCGGCCTGAAGATCCCGCTCTTTACCGCCCGGGTATCCGCAGGTTTCCCCTCCCCGGCGGACGATTTCATCGACAGGGCCCTGGACTTGAACGAGTTTCTCATCGAGCACCCGGCCGCAACCTTCTTCGTGCGCGTGGAGGGCACCTCCATGATCGGCGCAGGCATCCACCCGGGGGATATCCTGATCGTGGACCGCGCGCTCGAGCCTTCCCCGGGCAGCATCGTGGTTGCGGTCCTCGACGGCGAATTTACGGTCAAGCGTTTCCAGTTCTCGGGAGGCAGGCCCTGCCTCATGGCCGAGAACGCCGAGTTCCCGCCCATCGAGCTTAACGCGGACATGACCGTGGAGATCTGGGGTGTGGTCACCTACGTGATCCACAAGGCGTGAGGGTGCCATGGACAGGCTCTTTGCGCTGGTCGACTGCAACAACTTCTATGTCTCGTGCGAACGGGTGTTCAATCCCTCGCTGAAGAACCGGCCCGTGGTGGTGCTCTCCAACAACGACGGGTGCGTCATCGCCCGGTCCGAGGAGGCCAAGGCCCTGGGGATCCGCATGGGCCAGCCCGTTTTCGAGTGCCGGGCGCTGATCGCCAGGCACGGTGTGCACGTCTATTCGTCCAACTTCCCCCTCTACGGCGACCTCTCCCGCCGGATCATGGACGTTCTGAGGCGCTCCTGCCCCGAGGTCGAGGAGTACTCCATCGACGAGGCCTTCCTGAATCTCTCGGGCATGCCGAACCCGGCGCTCGAGCACTGCCGGGCGATCAGGGAGCGCATTCTCAGGTGGGTGGGCGTGCCGGTGTCCATGGGGATCGCCCCGAGCAAGACCCTGGCGAAGGCCGCGGCCCGGGTGGCCAAGAAAGACCCGGCGTGCGGGGGCGTGTTCGACATCACCGGCCGCATCGAGGAAGTTCTCGCAACCATCGAGGTGGAGGACGTCTGGGGCGTCGGCAGGCGCTACGCCAGCTTCCTGCGGCGCCGGGGCATCTGCACGGCCCTTCAGCTGAGCCGAGTGGACCGCGGGTGGGCGAAGAAGCACCTCACGATTGCAGGCCTGCGCACGGTAGAGGAACTGCGGGGCATCTCGTGCATCCCGCTGGAAGAGGTGCGCGCCGCGAACAGGACCATCATCTGCTCGCGCTCGTTCGGCCGCAGGGTCTACCGCCTCGAAGAACTCCAGGAGGCGGCGGCCGCCTACACGGCCCGCGCCGCCGAGAAGCTCCGCGCCCAGGGGTCAGCAGCCTCTTTCCTCCAGGTCATGCTCGTGGAGTTTCCCTTCAACGAGGGATTTCCCGCCACGCACATCGCCTCTGCGAGCATACCGGTGGCGACCTCCTACACGCCGGAGCTCATCGGCTACGCAAAGGCGCTTCTGTCCCGCGTCTACCGGCGCGGCCCTGCGTACCGCAAGCTCGGCGTCCTGCTCGGGGAGATCGTGCCGCGAGGCTGCGTGCAGACCAGCCTCTTCCACCCCTGCCGCGAAGGCCCCAGGGAGCTCGCGCTCATGGAGGCCGTAGACGGGATCAACGCCCGGTGGGGCAGAGGTACGATCGGCTTTGCGGCAACAGGCTTCGAGCGGCCCTGGTGGATGCGCCAGGCGAACAGGTCGCCGCGCTTCACCACCTCCTGGGCCGAATTGCCCCTGGCAAGGGCTGACCTCGCCCCGGCCCGCTCTCCGCAGCGCCCCGGTGTTCGGGCCTGAACCCGGCTCCTTAAGTGTTCGGGCTCGAGCCCTTCTTTCTCGTGTCCCAGAGAAAGAATGCAAACCCGACCGTGAACACGAGGTCCACGCAACCGGCCAGGAGCGCCAGGATCCCGATCTTCCTGAGACGGTAGTACCAGGCAAAGGCAGAGAAAATGATGACCTTGGCCGTGATGCCCATCCACACGATGCCGCGGTTGGACTTGAGGTCGCGCGAGACCATGTAGTAGCCCCATCCGAAGATGGCCACGGCGGCGTAGAAGAACCTCAGCGGCAGGGTGGCGACGACTGCGCGGGTGACGGCATCCTTCCCGAACACCAGCTGCATGCTCGTCTTGAAGAGGGTGAGGTTCCCCAGCCCTACCATGAGGTTCCACAGGGCCCCGACAAAGAACATGTCCCGATAGGTCTTTTCCTGGACCAAACTCATGAGCGCTCCTTTCATTGGCCTCCCGGTGCCTCCGGGAATCACCCGCAAACAGCATCCTCCCGGCGCGCGGCCGGCGGTTCGCGACCGGACGCGCGCATCCAGAGCCCCGGTCGAGCGGGTCCGCGGTTCCCGGGCCCTGCGCCTGTCCTTAACCGCCCGGAAACTTCCTCGGCAAAACGAGGCCCCCGCGGTCGAGGGTCTTGAAGCGGTACCCGTAATCGTAGGAAACCACCACCTTCACGGCGCCTCGCTTGCAGATTGCAGCGCAGTCGTTGCACGACATGCACTCGGGCTCCTGCCGCGTCATGGCCGCCCTGCGCGCCTTTCCCTCGCCCTCCATCACCAGCACATCGCACGGGCAGATCAGGGCGCACATGCCGCAGCCGTTGCACCTCGAGCGGTCGATGGAGACCCTGCCGAAGGTCACATA
>JBASVF010000325.1:0-6937 GCA_049275795.1 Desulfomonilia bacterium | reverse complement strand
CCTCCACCCGGAAGGTCTGGCCGGCATCATTACCGCGAAATTAAAGGAGACGCCATGAAAAAGGCTTGTGTATCCATCGCCCTTGGGCTGATGCTGCTCGCCCTTCCCTGCGCCTCGCATGCCCAGTCGTCGCTCGAGGTGGTTCTCTACGACTCTCTGGTCGGGGCGGGCATCGGCGCCCTGGTGGGGGCGGCGACGCTCGCCTTCGTGGAGCACCCCAGCGACCGCCTGGAGCGCATCGCCCAGGGAGCGAGCATCGGGCTCATCGGGGGCATCGCCTTCGGGTTCTACGAGATATCGCCCGTGTTCTACACCTCGGTGGACCCGGCCGGGAACAAAAAGAGGGTCTACGGGCTCGCCGTCACCGTGCCGCTCAAGTAGCGGCCCTTCAGGGAGGCAGCGGCGCAATGGACCGCCAGCTTACGGGAAGGCTTTCCAGACGGGGAAAGGCCCCGGCTGTCCAAGGCCCGAGCCCCGGCAAGGGGTGAAGGGGAGCGCTCCGGCCCCCGCGAAGCAAGGCCTTGCTGGGCGGAAAGAGTCCCTCTTCAGCAGCCGAGCTTCTTTTCCAGCTTGATGGTCCTGGTCAGCGAGCCCTGCTCTCGATGCCGCTTGAACGCGAGCTCGATGAGCGTGGTGATGAGTTCGCGGTAGGGAAGCGAGCTCGCCTCCCACAGCTTGGGATACATGGAGATGCTCGTGAAGCCCGGTATCGTGTTGATCTCGTTGATGTAGTAGCCGCCCGACCTGGAGACGAGAAAGTCCACCCTGGCCATGCCGCAGCCGCCGATGGCGACGAAGGCCTCCACGGCCGCGAACCGGATGTCTTCTGCGAGGGCCTTGCCGATTGCGGCCGGGATGATGAGCTTGGAGGAGCCCGCCAGGTACTTGGCGTCGAAGTCGTAGAACTCGTTGCACGGCACCACCTGCCCCGGCAGGGAAGCCCGGGGCTCGTTGTTCCCCAGGACCGCCACCTCGATCTCCATAGGGTCATCGATCGCCTCCTCGATGACCGCCTTGGTGCTGTAGTTCAAGGCGAGCTCGATGCCCCGGATCATCTCGTCCATGGTGTGCGCCTTGGTGATCCCGATGCTCGAGCCCATGGTGGCCGGCTTGACGAACAGGGGAGTTTTGAGTGACTCGGAAATCTCCTTGATAACCTCGGACCTGTCGATGTTCCAGATCCATCCGGTGACGCTCACGCCCTTGACCACAGGCAGGCCTCGCTGGGCGAGCACCCGCTTGGTCATGTCCTTGTCCATGGCAATGGCGCTCGACATGGTGTCGCAGCCCACGTAAGGGATGCCGGAGAGCTCGAGGAGTCCCTGCATGGTGCCGTCTTCGCCGCGGGGGCCATGGAGGACCGGGAAGACGACATCGGCCCGGGTGAGGCCGCCCGACTCGAGCGACAGGAAGCCGGGCCGGGTGGGATCGGTGGAGAGGACGACCCGTTCGACATCGTGGAGCTCGCCGGTCTCCAGGAGGTCGAAGGCGCCGGGGCCCAAAAACCAGCCGCCCTGCTTGTCGATGGCCACGGTCACGACCTCGAACCGATCCCGGTCGATGCTGCCGGCCACGGAACGGGCAGATACCACGGACACCTCATGCTCCGTGGACATCCCTCCGAAGAGGATGGCCACGATCTGCTTTTCAGCCTTCATTACCGCTCACCGCCTTTCCTCTCTGCGGACAGTGGTCCGAGAAAGGGCTCCTTGCCCGGCGCAAGGCTCCTTTAAGCCGCCGTAAAGGCATGGAACCGCTCCCCGGGCGCCTTTTTCAGGCGCCGTACTTCGTGAGCCTGTCCGCGTGCGCCATGACCAGGGGCATGATGTCCACGTGCCTGATGTGTCCCAGGCCGCCCTGCATGCATGCGATCTCGTCGAAGGAGGCCACCGGGTCCCTGCGGATGTTGTCCGCGTGCAGGAGAATAGGCAGCTCGTGCCAGGAGTGCGACTTGAGCGTGGAGGGCGTGGAGTGATCGCCGGTGATCACGATCACGCCGGGGCCAAGCGCCATGATCGCGGGGATGAACGAATCCACCTCCTCAATGACCTTGACCTTGGCGTCGAAGTTGCCGTCTTCTCCCGCGGAGTCGGTCTTCTTGACGTGGAAGAAGAAGAAGTCGTAGGCGTCCCAGTTCTTCCTGAGCGTCTCCACCTCGGTGGCAATGGTCTCGCCGGCGTCGAGCACGTCCATGCCCACGAGCCGGGCGAGACCCTTGTACATGGGGTAGGTGGCGATGGCGCACGACTTGAGCCCGTAGACCTCCTTGTAGGAGGGCAGGCCCGGGTCCTTGGCGATGCCCCTCAAGGTGCAGCCGTTGGCGGGCCGCTCGTCCTTGAGCAGCGCGGAGGCCTTCGCGAGCCACTCGTTGAGGTAGTCAGCGCTCTTCTGCGCCGCGGGTTTGAGGGCCTCCACGGGAAGCGGCCTGGCCCCGGTGCGCTGGGGATCGGTCTCGGTGAGGCCCTCCTCGAGTCCCGGCCCGTCGAGGATCAGGGCGAAACGGTAGTCCTTGACCGGTCGGACGGTAACATCGACGCCTTTGAGCGTGATGGCCGAGAGCTTCTCCACCAGCTCGGCGCATTTTTCCGTGGGGATGCGCCCGGCCCTGCGGTCCGTGATCTCGCCGGTTGCAGGATCCAAGGTACAGAAGTTGCCCCTGGCCGCAAGGCTGGTGGGTTTCAGCGTCAGCCCGATGCCCAGCGCCTCGAGCACGCCCCGGCCGATCTGGTACTCCAGGGGGTCGTACCCGAACAGCCCCAGGTGGCCGGGCCCGCTGCCCGGGGTGATGCCGGGGGTGATGGGCGTGGAGAGGCCCACGATTGAATCTCGGCAGAGCCTGTCCAGGTTCGGGGTGCGTGCCGCCTGCAGCTCGGTGAGGCCATTTTCGCCCGGGAGCCCGCCGAGACCGTCTATCACGAGCATAATGATCTTCTTGCCTGAAGAGACGTGCAACTCCTTCATGAGTTCAATCTGTTTCATTTCCAGCCTCCTTCCCGCATGGATGCCGGGGACCTGTCGATCCGGTCCCGTACAGTTCCTCGTATTTTCCAGCCAATTATTACCGGCCCGTACAGCAAATGCAAGGCAAATCAACAGGATGCACCTTCTGCCGCCCAAGACCGGTTGCCCCGAGTCTGATGCAGGGAGGGCGCCGCTGCCCCGGGTCTGGCGAGGAGGCTCGCCCGCTTGAAAAACCTTGGCGTCCCCCGGGAAGGCCGTCCGAGCCCCTGCCATGGAGCCAAGGGTGGGCGTCCTATTATCAGCTGATGCCCTGTGCGAAGCTCTCCCGAATGATCTCCCGCGCCTGAGCCGGGCCGCGGGCCCGACCGACCTGCCGCGAGAGGTGATGACCGAAGGCCAGGTTCATGCCCAGCCAGGGAACAGCCGTCTTGAAACGTTTGAGCGCCACGTCGGCCGGAAAGTGGAGCTCGAGCAGCTCAAGGAGCCGGAGCATAACCTCCTCGAGCCCGGGCCTCTCTTCCAGGGTCCCGCCCCCGGCAAGGGCCTTGATGTCGCGGAAGATCCAGGGCTGAATCAATGCCTGCCTGCCGATCATTACCCCGTCGCAGCCGGTCTGCCGCATCATGGAAAGGGCATCCTCGGGGCTGGACACATCGCCGTTGCCCACCACAGGGATGGAGAGCCGCTCCTTGAGGGCCGCGATGTACTCCCACCTTGCCCTCCGGTTCATGCCGTCGGATACCTGCCGCGCATGCAGCACGAGAAAATCCGCGCCGCTCTCCTGGAGCATGGAGGCGAAATCCAGCAGGTACTCCCTGTCCAGGCCGTACCCGATGCGGATCTTGGCCGAGACAGGCAGGTCCGGCACCGCGGCGCGCACCGCGGCGCGCACCGCGACGAGCACCTCTCCGGCCCGCTCCGGGTCTTTCATGAGTGCCGCCCCCCAGCCGTGCTCCATGACCTTGTTGAGCCAGCACCCCATGTTCACGTCAATGCCCCGCGGGTGATACCCGCAGAGCTTGGATGCCGCCTCGGCCATCTTTCCGGGATCGCTGCCCACGATCTGGAAGACCAGGTCGTCCGTGCGCGCCCATCTGAGGTAGATCGAGCTGCCGGGCTTTTCGTGGGGCACGATCCGGGAGTTGAGCATCTCGGAGTAGAAGAGATCGCACCCGCCGAAAGACCGGATGAGCTCACGGTACGCCACATGGCTCAAATCGACCATGGGTGCCATGAACAGCGCGCCGCGAGGGAACGGTAGCATGAAAGACCTACTGCCGCCCCGCCTGGTCCCTGAGCACCACCAGCGCGTCCACCGCGATGGGCATGTCCTCGTTCAGCTTGATGGGGTTGATGTCGATCTCGGCGATCTCATCGATCTCCAGGCCGATCCTGCCGAGGTTGATGAGCGTATCCGCCAGGACCTCGCGGTTGACCGCGGGCTTGCCCCGGAAGGCATCGAGCAGCTTCCTGGCCCTGATCTCGTCCATCATCTCGTAGGCGTCGCGCTTCTCCAGCGGGGCGACCCGGAAGGTCACGTCCTTGAGCACCTCGGTAAAGATTCCGCCCAGGCCGAACATGACGCAGGGCCCGAACTGGGGATCGCGGATCAGGCCTGCCACGAACTCGCGCTCGCCCTTGATCATCTGCTGGACCAGGATGCCGTCGATCTTTCCCTGCCCGCGCTCTTCCAGGGCGCGGTAGGCGGTTTCGAGGGCATTTTCGTCCTTGATGTCGAGCTCGATCATGTTGAGCTCGGTCTTGTGGGTGAGCGTGCTGGAAGATCCCTTGAGCACCACCGGGTACCCGATCTCCCGGGCGAAGGACTTGGCCTCTTCGAGGCTCTTTGCCACGTGCTCTCTGGTGACCGGGATGGAGTATGCCGAGAGAACCTTCTTGGAATCCGACTCGCTCAGTGTCTTTTCACCGCGCTTGACGGCTTCTTCAACAATTTTCATACCATCTCCCTGTATTCGAACCTCTTTTCCTATTCATTAACAGAATCCCCCTGCAAAGAAAACGGCAATTTCAGCCATCCCGCATGCGCGTCACGACAAAGCGGATCTCGAGCCGGTTCTCTCCAGATGCCAGCCAGCACGGTCCCGGGAAAGCCCTCGACCTTATCCCCCGGGCTCGCATCGGACCGCGCAGGGCCGCACGAGGGCCGGCCAGGGGCTGATCCATATTGACGGAACCCTCTTATGCGTATAATAATCGCGGCTGCGGACGAGAGGTATCCCGCGTAATAAATTCTCCCTCATGTGTCTTTGGGAAAAGGACAGATGGAGCCAGGCATGCAGACCACGAACGCATCACCCAGGGTATTGTGCTAATCTCGGAAATCTTTCACTCCCTTCAAGGCGAGGGCCCGTGCGCGGGCCTGCCCGCGGCATTCATCCGCCTGAGCGGATGCGTGGAGCCCCTGTGCCCCTGGTGCGATACCCCCTATGCCCTTGCCGGGGGCACCGAGATGGACCTGGAGCCTATCCTCCGGGCGGTGTCGGCCCGGTCTTTCCGGCGCGCGGTCATTACGGGGGGCGAACCCTTCCTGCAATGGGACGCCGGCCTGTCCGGGCTCCACGAAGCGCTCATCTCGCAGGGCATCGAGGTCCAGTACGAAACGAGCGGCAAGATCCGGATTCCCATCATCGAAGACGCGCTCGTTGTCTGCAGCCCCAAGCACATAGCCGGGGCCTGGCGCTTCGATGAGGAGAACGTCCGGGCCGTGCACGTCTTCAAGTTCACGGCCGACGGCACCGCAAAGGGCTTCGAGGCCATCGACGGCTTTATCGCGGAGCACGGCCTCGACGCGGAAAAGGTGTGCATCATGCCCCTGGGCGCTACGCGCAGGGAGCAGCTCAGCACCATGGAACCGGTATTCGCCTACTGCCTGGAGAAGGGGTACCGGATGAGCCCGAGGCTCCAGGTACTGACCTTCGATACCAGGAGGGGAATATGACGGGTCAGGCGGTCATCCTGCTTTCCGGGGGAATGGACTCCGGGGTTCTGCTCGCCTGGGCGAGCAGAAGGTACGAGCGTCTCCACGCCCTCAACTTCGACTACGGCTCCAAGCACGGGGCCCGGGAGCAGCGAAAGGCCGCGGAGCTCGCGGCGCACTATGGCGCAGTGATGAAAACCGTCCGGCTCGACTTCATGGACGGGCTCTTCACCTCCTCGCTCCTGGCCTCGGGCGAAGAGGTGCCCGAGGGTCCTTATGCAGAGGGGAACATCGCCTCCACCGTGGTGCCCTTCCGCAACGGCATCATGCTCGCGGTTGCCGCAGGCTACGCGGAGGACCGGGGCATCCCGGTAGTGCTCATCGCCTCGCACGGCGGAGACCACCCCATCTACCCCGACTGCACGCCGGGCTTTACCGGGGCCATGTCTCGGGCTGCCGAGGAGGGCACCTTCACCCGGGTGCGCATCGAGGCTCCGTTTTCCTCCCTCGACAAGAAGGGCATCGCCCGGATCGGCAGGGAGCTGGGCTTCGACTTTGCCATGAGCTACTCCTGCTACCGGGGGGGCGAGATCCACTGCGGCAGGTGCGCCACCTGCCTCGAGCGCAAGGCCGCCCTGGATCATGACCTGGGCCTCGACCCGACGGAATACGAGCGATGAGCGTGAAAGACCCCCACGGCAAGCACCTGTCCAGCCATCCCATCAGCAGCGGCCCGGATTGCCGGGAGATCCCCCTGGGCAAACACGTACCTCTGCCCACCGGGCACGACCCGTCCATCCTCTTTTCCATCCCCAGGGGCGAGCTGCAGGCCGGCATGCACGGCTTCGACCTGTGGCGCGCCTACGAGCTCTCGTGGCTCGACGGGAGGGGCAGGCCCTCGGTTGGAGTCCTGGAGCTGATCTATCCGATCTCCAGCAGGAACCTCGTGGAGTCCAAGTCGTTCCAGCTCTACCTCCACGGCATTGCCGAAACGCGTGTCGCCGGCGAGGAACGGCTTGTGGAGACCATCCGGGCAGA
>JBASVF010000324.1:0-7323 GCA_049275795.1 Desulfomonilia bacterium | reverse complement strand
CGCCAGGCTTCGCAGGGAATGGTCTCTTCCTATATCCACCTGGGCGGCAAGGTCGGCGTCCTGGTGGAGGTGAACTGTGAAAGCGACTTCGTCGCCAAGTCGGAACATTTTGTCAGCTTCGTCAAGGACGTGGCCATGCACATCGCAGCCGCCAACCCCGATTGGGTGAGCTGGGAGGATGTTCCCCAGGACGTGCTGGAAAAGGAGCGCGAGATCCTCAAGGAGCAGGCCCTGAAGTCGGGCAAGCCCGAGAAGGTGATCGAGAAGATCGTCGAGGGCAGGCTCTCGAAGTTCTACGCCGAGCGCTGCCTGCTGGATCAGCCCTTTGTCAAGGACACGGACAAGACCATCAGGCAGCTCCTGGAAGAGCTCATGGCAAAGACCGGCGAGAAGTGCCTGGTCAAGCGCTTTACCCGGTACCAGCTCGGAGAAGAGATCTAACCGGTGTCGGCGCTCTACGGACGCATTCTCCTCAAGCTGAGCGGCGAGGCCCTTGCCGGGGACAGGGGATACGGATTCGATCCGGACACCCTGGCCTCGGTTGCTCAGGCTGTTCAAGATGCGTCACGGATGGGCGTACAGATCGGCATCGTCGTAGGCGGGGGCAATATCTTCCGCGGCCAGGACTCGGCCGTGGCGGCCGACCGGGTGAGTGCTGACCAGATGGGAATGCTCGCCACGCTCATCAACTCGTTGGCCTTGAGAGATGCCCTCGCCCGCCTCGGAGCGGAATGCCGGGTGATGGGATCGTTCGCCGTCCCCTCGATGGTGGAGCCCTTCAATGCCCTGGAGGCCCGGCGATACCTCGAACAGGGGCTGATTGTGATCTTCGGCGGCGGCACCGGGTGCCCCTACTTCACCACGGACACCGCCGCGGCCCTGCGAGCGCTGGAGATCCAGGCCCAGGCGCTCGTCAAGGCCACCAAGGTAAACGGCATCTACGACAGGGATCCGGTACTGTACCCGGACGCGGTTTTCTATCCTGAGATCGACTATGACCAGGTGTTGAACATGCGCCTGAAGGTCATGGACCTGACAGCCACGAGCCTTTGCCGCGACAGCGGGCTCGAGGTTCGCGTCATCAATATCAAGACCCCGGGGAATCTCGCAGGCATGCTTGCAGGCGAGAAGATCGGGTCGGTCGTGACTGCAAGGAGAGACAGGGTATGATGAACGAAGTGCTCGATGAAGTAGGAAAGGACATGGACAAGACCGTGGCCGCTATGAAGCAGGCCCTGCTCAAGGTCAGGACCGGAAGGGCCTCCATCGGTATCCTGGATGGAATCATGGTCGACTACTACGGAACTCCCACACCGTTAAGGCAGCTTGCCACCCTGGCCGTGCCCGAGCCCAGGCTCATCACCATCCAGCCCTGGGACAAGGGCGCGCTCTCCGCGATCGAGAAGGCCATCCTCAAGTCCGAGCTGGGACTCACCCCGTCCAACGATGGCAAGATCATCCGGGTACCCATCCCGCCCCTGAACGAGGAGCGCCGCAGGGAGCTGGTCAAGATGGTGAAGAAAACGGCCGAGGAGTACCGGGTGGAGATCCGCAACCATCGCAGGGACGCCAATGCCATGCTCAAGGACCTGGAAAAGGACAAGGAAATCAGCCAGGATGACCTGAAATCCGCCCAGGACAAGGTCCAGAACCTTACCGACGACCACATCAAGCAGATCGATGCCCTGTTGGCGGAAAAAGAAAAAGAGATTATGGAAGTGTAAGGCGGCCGCCGCCCCTGTACGGTCAGGATCCGTACAGGCGGCCGACCGGAGCAGCGAACTGGGGATGGTTCCGACAGCGCCCTGCTCCGGAAGCACCAAGGAGGAGCACCTATGAATTCCCGAAACAGCAACAGCGGTTCATCCCGGTTCATGATGTACTTCAGGCCGAACAATTTGAGCGAGATCCGGGTCATCTCGCGCATGCTCAACATTGCCATGGTGGATTTCGTGGGCGCGGCCCTTGATGCGTATATTTTCAAGAAGGAAGGGGAACTTGGTGGGAGCATCCCGTCACGGCAGAAGAAGCGCTACGTCGGCCCGCGTGCCGATACCTCGGAAAAGCGCGTCCGCTACGTCATGAGGCTGGACAGGAAAACGGTGGAAAAGATCCGGGACATAGCCTTTCACGACCACCGGAGGTTCACCCATGTATGCGACGAAGCATTGAGCAATTTCATCGAGTTCACCAAACAGGAGAAGAATTTCGATAATGTGTGGATCTCCCGGTCCGACGTCGAGGCGGTGCGGGGGAGAAAGAGCGTGAAGTCGTCCGTGGAAATCGGCGCCCTTCTCGAGCGGTACAAGAACAGCGAGAAGGCGGCGTGCCTCGGACGGTAGATTTCGTGAATGCCGTACGAAGTGGGCGGCGTCTCTGATAAGCACACAACCGGCAAACCCCCTCCCGGGAAGGATCAGCCTGCAGAAGGCATGCTGTACCTGACCCGTCACCGCGACCCCACCCAGTGGTTCAGGGCGGCGTTTGCGGGCACCTTAGCCTGTATCGTCCTGCTTACCCTCTTCGGCCTCGTGCTGGTGAGCAGTCACGGAAAGCACCTTTCCACGCAGATGCAGCTCCTGGCCTCTTTTGGCATGGAGCCGCTCATCGATCCAAACGACCTGCACTTAAGCTCATTCCGCCACCTGCTCGGCAGCGCGCTCTTCTTCGGGTGCTCCCTCGGCGTGCTCAACGCGATGGTCGCCATGGTCCTTTCCATCCCGGTCTGGATCAAGGGCCGGTTCTCGCTGATGGACGCCCTGACCGTGCCGGCCCTGGGAGGGCTGTGCGCCTACCTGGGCTTCAGCGGTGAATTCCCGCTGCTCTCGGTTGCGGTCGGTTTCGCAAGCCCGGTGGTGTTCTTCGTTCCCTGGGCCCTGGTCATCTGCCGCAGCAGGCCCCGGCAGGTCTATCCCTGGAGATGGCTGGGCCTTTCGATCACAGCCGCCTTGCCTTTCGTGTTCATGCTCGTGCTGGGCAGCTCCTCCTTCAGCCTCATCCGGGACTCCATGCTCATGACCCCGGCTTTCAGCCGTCTGTCTGACTTCTACTACGACCACACCCTCCTGGCAGCCCACGTGATCAAGCCTGTGGCCGCCCTGGAGCAGAAGGTGATCGCAGTCTCTCCGGACATCGGACGCATCGGCCCCATGCCTCACGGCAGCCTCTGGGTGCGCACACCCGGCCCCTGCGACCTTAAGGGCAGGGATCTGGTGGTGAGCACCGGCAGGCTGGCCTGCAAGTCGATCGTCATCGAGGACGGCCGACCGGCCAATGACTCGAACAGGATCCTGGGCGAGCTCTCGAAAGAGTTCGACCAGAACGCGAAGATGCGCCGGGGTATCGGCATCTTCTTCTACCGGGGCCCGCTTCTCGCGGTGCCCATATTGTTCATGCTGTGGTTCGCGCTCTTCGTCTCGAACATTTCCGCAAGATCAAAGGCCGCGGCGGCCGTGATCGTGCTCGCCTACCTCGCCCTGTTCTACCCGCCGTGGAAGAGCGTCTATCAGCGGCACCTGCTGGTGCTCGATCCCGAGATCATCGCCCAGTACATTCTCTCCGAGGACAAGCAGAAGCGCTACCTCGCGCTTATGACCTTCCCGCAGGAGTTCACCCCGGGAGAGCTCATCCGGTTCGCCCACGACGAGAGCCCCCGCATCAGGCTCCACGCCTTGGCCGAGGCCGGAACCCGCGCCGATCCACGGTTCCTGGGCGTGATCGAGGAAGCCCTGTCCGATCCCCAGCTCAACGTGCGGACCCGGGCGTGCTGGGCCCTGGGCAGGACGCCCTCTGATAAGACCGCTGACCTGCTCAAGCAGGTCTTCCTCCACGATCCCTCCTGGTACGTGAGATCCTATGCCTACCGGGCGTTCGGCAAGGAGCGGCCCCAGGCAAAGGCCGTGATGCTTTCCGGTTCGTCCGGCGAATCGCCGTCATCCTGAAGCGATATCTTCTCCACCATGTCGTGATCGGCGGCCGCACCGGGGCGGTTGGGCCCGAGTCCTGGGCGTCAGGGGCCGCCCGGCGCATCGCCCGGGCGGTGCCCGGTTAGCGCCCCGTGCGGGGTTCATCCGTGCATGAACGGACGTGACCATCCTCCCGTCAAGGGTTTCGTATGCCGCGCCATCCGTGCATGAACAAATAGGCCAGGCGAGAGCGGCCGCTCCCATTGTTCTGATCAGAGTTCAGAAATCCTCGATCATGACCTCTATCGCGTCCTTCCCCACGTCCTCGATCGCAAAGGTGTACCTTTTGCGGATGGGCAGGGCTTTCTTGAGGATGGTCCGGGCCTCCGAGGTGTAGGTGAGCTCGTAGATGCCCCTCATAGGCTGGTGTGTCATGTCGAACCACAGGGTTACCTTCGACTGGTCAAAGCCTGACTGCTCCCACTGGAAGCGCGTCTCCGGGTCAGCATCCATGTACAGGCAGTCCCGAGGCGCACGGACGTACGACGGGTTGGGCGGGGTCCTGACGGTCATGAAGGTGCCTTCCGTCATCAGGTTGCGGTTGGGAAAGGCCCCCCACACCGTGAGCTTGAGGTAGCGGGTGCCGTCCCTGTCCACCTCGAAGCGGGGACCCTGGGCAATGCCGCCGAAGGGGCGCGAGATGCTCGGCCGGTCGAAGAGGGGCCACAGCAGGCGGCCGGGAAAGGCCTCGGCCATCCACGAGCCGTTCAGGTACGGCGGCTCGGGCTCGTCACCTCGATCAAGAGGGGTGCTGTCCCGCATGGACACGGCCAGCTCTTTGATCACCTGCAGGAAGGCGTCGAGCTCGTGCGGGCCGAAGTGCGTGGATGCCCCCTCGTAGTGCTGCATCCGGTACTCCTCGGGGGTTGTGAGGTAGCCGGCATAGGCGTTGGCGCACTGGCACACCACCACGTACCGCACGGGCCCATCCTCGTCCGCCCAGCCGTCGCCGTTTGAGTCCCCGTTGAAGACAAGCTTGAGGGTGTTCTCGATACGGCGGCCGGCCATGGTGGTGACCTCCACGGGCATGCCGCACAGGAGGAGCTCGCCGATCCTGAAGAGCTGCACCGGCAGGATCTCGGGGGTAATGGGGACCATCATGGTCCTGCCCGTGTCGCCGTCCTGCGCGGGAAACAGGGTGTAGCCGCTGGGCAGCAGGATGGCCTTGGGGTGCTGTAACCGCCGGTACTCGCAGGACAGGGACCTGATCGCCTGGGGCGAGACCAGCCCGAGCACGCCCGGAAGAATGAGCGATGCCACGCGCTCGGCCAGGGTGGCCTCGCCGTCCGGGGCCAGGTCGTCCACCGTGATGCCCTCGCGGTACAGAGGCAGGGGCGAGCGCGAATCCTCGGTGCTGCCCGCCGACATGGGGCCGCCGATGGAGGCCTTGCTCGTTTGCCACGGTTCGGCCGGGTCCAGGCTGGCAACGGCGGACATGTCTACGTACACGTGCCGGTAGTCAATGGAGGGCGTAAGCGGGCGCTCGAGGCCTTCGATATCGTCGTAGAGCTCGAGAGCCCTTTCGAGCTGGCGTGCGCCGAGCTCCCTGGCGTGCATCCAGTCGAAGTCGCCGGTTATGCTGGGCGGGCCGTAGCGGATGTTTCCCGAGACGTCGCCGCAGTCGGCCTGGGCAAAGGCGCCGATAGCGCCCGGGAACATGCGCTCCCAGAGGATCGAGGCATAGCCCTTGGAGTCGCCCGAGACGTAGCGGAACCGCGCGCCGAGAGTTGTGGGGTGCAGGGCGAACCAATTGACCATGGCGTTCTCGCCCAGCTTCAGCAGGGTCATGCGCTTGTTCGTGTTGTTCCAGTCAACACCGCCTGCATAGCCCGTGCAGAGCCCGTCATCGGTGTGCTCGCGGTCTTCGGGGTCGAGGTTCTCGATATTGGAGAAGCCTTCTTCATGGTCGATGGAGGTGAGATCGGAGACGCGTCCGTAGTGCTCGATCTCGGCCTGCGGGTTGTACAGGTAGGCCCGGGGCGAACGGTTCCATCCGCACTGGAAGAGAAGCCCCTGGCTGACGCTCGGCTCGACCGGAGCGAGGCTGGCCTCGGCCTCTCGGATGGCGGCCACGATGCCGCTGACCTGCGCCTGGAAGTTTTCCCTGACAAAGCCCGCGCCCGTGATGTTGTACATGAGGTAGTGCGACGTTCCCCCGGGCACGCCGTGGGTGTGGGTGCCCTGGAGCATGAGGTTGTCCTCGGTCCAGCCCTCGTCGCGAAGCTTCCTAGCCACGGCCTGCTTGACGCCCTGGAAGATCATGCACACATCCGAGGTGACGTAAGCCATCTTCCTTTCCCCCTGCCTGAAGACAAAGGCGCGGGCATAGGTGCGCATGAGCAGCCCCTGCCCGGTCTGGCTCGGGTCGGCCATGCCCATGAAGACGACCATGGCGGGGGTCCCGGTGACATCGGCCTTGCCCGCCCCGGCGTACAGGGGCTCCCGGCAATGGAAGCCCGTTTCCCCTGCAGAGGCCCGGGACTCGCTCCAACAGCTCAAAACCGCGCAGATCGCGATCAGGATCGGCGCTGCCCACAGAAACCGACCGGATGCTCTCTTCATAAAACCCGCCTCCATGACTCGACGTGGTTTCTCCAGAGGCTGGAAAAGTCCGGCGCCTGTGCCCGGGTCGTGGAAAATATCGATGCAGGTGCCCCTCGAGATGGAATGCATCCACACCCTGCAAGCGGGGTGCCATGCCTGGGGACTTTCAAGTTGTGGAAATTCGGCATGCCCGGTGATGGAAAAGATGGGCGCAGATACTTTATAGGAAAAAACTTGCCTCTGGCGAGGAAGAAAAATTCCGGGCATTCCACGGGAAAGAACGCGTGAAGGGAGCCGGGCGGCATTGTCTTGCCGCGGAACATGTGATAGGCAGGACATACTTATAGAAATCTGAAGGGAGAACGATATGGCGGACAACCTCTGCAATATACAGGAAAAGACACAGGAAAAAGAGCAGCAAGAGCAGAAGATGAAGCTCGAACAGCAGCTCTCCCGGATAAAGAACACGATCATGGTCATGAGCGGCAAGGGCGGAGTGGGCAAGTCCACCGTGTCCGCGAACCTCGCGGTCAGCCTCGCCCGTGAGGGCTACCGGGTGGGCGTGCTCGACGGCGACATCCACGGGCCCGACATGCCCAAGGTCCTGGGGGTGGAGAACCTCAAGCTCATGGGCGACAGAGAAGGCAACATCCTGCCCGTGGAGGCGATGGGCGGCATCAAGGTGGTCTCGGTGGGATACCTGCTCGACAACCCGGACACGCCCGTGATCTGGCGCGGACCCATGAAGCACACGGTGATGAGGCAGTTCCTGAAGGACGTGAGCTGGGGAGACCTCGATTTCCTCGTGGTCGAC
>JBASVF010000323.1:0-4167 GCA_049275795.1 Desulfomonilia bacterium | reverse complement strand
GCCGTGACCCGGTGAAGCCGGTGATTCCCATCATCGGCCATGACATCGCCCGGAGCGATGTAGCCATATCCCGTCTCGGGATGGTCCGGCACCATGCCCAGGGTGATAAGCAGACCGGGATGACTTTTTAGGGCCTCTATCCCGAAGGAGATGGCCCGTGTGAACCGGTCAGGATCTGAAATCAGGTGATCGGAAGGAAAGACGGCCATGACGGCCTCGGGGTCCCTGCGAGAGATCACTGCCGCCGCATATGCGATGCATGGGGCCGTGTTGCGCCCCACCGGCTCGACGAGAACGTTCTCCGGGGGCAGCTCGGGAAGCTCCCGGAGCACCTTGGCCGCTATCCCCTCCCCGGTCACCACGTAGATATGTTCGCTTACCGTCAGGGCCGCCGCCCGCTCGAAGGTGCTCCTCAGGAGGCTCATCCTGGTGCCGAAGCAGTGGAGCTGTTTGGGCTCCTCGGGCGTCGAAAGCGGCCAGAGGCGCTCCCCCCTTCCCCCGGCCATGATGACCACGTATACTGGCATAACGGTTCCTCCTCTACCTGTCATTCTCAACTCCTTGATGTTCTATTCCTTTATGTACCGTGCGGTCAACAAGCCAAACGTTTGCCATACCCAGGTTCCAGCTCCATCCCGAGCGGCATGCTGCACCATCGGCACCAGCGCTTTTCAAACGCCCGTTATACAGCGCCGTGTGGTCCCCCCCAATCCCCTGTCGCGTGTTCCTCTCCAAGTGGTTCCACGAACCGAGCCCGTTTTTGATCCGCATGCTTGCACGGCGTGAGCAGAGACGGTATAAGATGTCTCCGGGTGGAAATCTTGCCCGCAAGTAGAGGGAGAACGCCATGTTTCCAGAACACAGGCCACGAAGACTGAGAATGAAGCCGGCCATCAGGCGGATGGTGAAAGAAACGTCGGTATCCGTGGACGACCTCATCTATCCCCTGTTCATCAAGGAAGGAAAGGGAATCAGGGAGCCGATCGAGGCCATGCCCGGCCAGTTCCGATACTCACCTGACCAGCTGCCCGGGGTGATCCGAGAGGTGGCATCGAGGAGAATCCCTGCCGTGCTGCTCTTTGGAATACCCGAGAAGAAGGACAAGTTCGGCACCCAGGCGCACAAGAGCGACGGGGTCGTCCAGCAGGCGGTGAAAAGAATCAAGGACGCTGCGCCTGAGCTGATAGTCATAACCGATGTGTGCCTCTGCGAGTACACGAGCCACGGCCACTGCGGGATCCTCGGCCCGAAGGGAGAGGTGGAGAACGACGAGACCCTGGAGGTGCTCGCCAAGGTTTCCCTCTCGCACGCCAAGGCCGGGGCAGACATCATCGCCCCCTCGGACATGATGGACGGCAGGGTTGGGATCATCCGCGAGGCCCTGGACGAGGGCGGGTTCGAGAACATCCCCATCATGAGTTACGCGGCGAAATACGCATCGTCCTTCTACGGCCCGTTCCGCGAGGCCGCGGGCTCGGCGCCCTCCTTCGGCGACCGCAGGGGCTACCAGATTGACCCGGCCAACGTGCGCGAGGCCATGCGCGAGATTCGTCTCGACGTAGAGGAGGGAGCGGACATCATCATGGTCAAACCTGCGCTGCCCTACCTCGATGTCGTCCGGATGGCCGCCGATGAGTTCGACGAGCCCCTGTGCGCCTACCAGGTCTCGGGCGAGTACTCGATGATCAAGGCCGCGGCGTTAAACGGCTGGCTGAACGAGGATGCCTGCATCATGGAGAGCGTCTCCTGCATCAAGAGGGCCGGGGCCGACATGATCATCACCTACTTCGCATGCAGGATCGCGGAGCTCCTTTCATGAAAGCGCCGTTCATCCTCGCCTGGGAACTCACCTCGGCGTGTAACCTCGACTGCATGCACTGCCGTGCATCCGCGACCCGAGAAGGAAAACCGGGGGAGCTCTCCACCGAGGAAGGCCGGCGGCTCCTCGAGGAGCTGAGTAAGGCCGGCACCCGGATGGTGATCCTCTCCGGCGGAGAGGCGCTCATGCGCCCTGATGTCTTCGAGCTGGCAGGCCTGGGCACCTCGCTGGGCATGAGGATGACGCTTGCCACCAACGGTTCGCTGGTCAACCCCGAGACGGCATCACGGATTCGCGAGGCTGGTATCGTCCGGGTTTCGGTGAGTCTCGACGGCGTCACTGCCGGCATGCACGATAATTTTCGAGGACGGGAGGGCGCCTTCGAGCTGGCCCTGGAGGGAATACACAACCTCATCGCAGCAGGGCTCCCGGTGCAGGTCAACACCACGGTGGCGGCCGCGAACGTGGAGCAAATGGACGATTTTCCCGCGTTCCTCGAATCGCTTGGTGTGATGGCGTGGCACGTGTTCTTCCTGGTCCCCACCGGAAGGGGCCGCGACATGGAGCCCGCGGCCGTCAGGGAGTACCGGTCCATGCTGGAGGGCTTCTACCGGGTGTACCAAGGCGCGCGGATCGAGTGCAAGGCGACCTGCGCCCCCCAGTTCTACCGCATGCTCGCCGAGCGGGGTGACCCGGTACGAACCCGGGGCTGCCTGGCGGGAACCGGGTTCGGTTTCGTGTCATCCACCGGCATCATCCAGCCGTGCGGATTTCTCCAGATTCCGTGCGGGGATATCAGGGAAAAGGGCTTTTGCGCCGCGTGGGAGGGATCGGAGACCCTGCGCCTCCTGAGGGACGACTCGAAGCTCAGGGGAAGATGCGGTGCATGCGAATACAAGGAGGTCTGCGGAGGCTGCAGGGCGCGCGCCTACGAGACACTGGGAGACCTTTCGGAGGAGGACCCCATATGCTGGTTCTGAAGCCGAGCTCCGGCGCCCTGCCGCCCGGACTGAATTTAGAACTGGCGGCAGCAGCGGCTGCAATTTCGACAGAGAGGCGGCCCGGGTAACGGTATGGACTCAATCGACAGGAAGATCCTCACCATCATCTCCGAGGGCTTTCCGCTCGAGGAGAGACCTTACCTTGCCATTGCTCGCCAGGCCGGGATTACCGAGGACGAGGCGTCAGACCGGGTCAGCAGGCTCAGGGCCTCGGGTGTGATCCGCAGGATCGGCGCGGTGATCAGCCCCGCGAGCCTGGGTTGGTACTCCACCCTGTGCGCCGTCGACCTGCCCGAGGACAGGATCGATGAATTCGCCGCCCTGGTCAACGCCTATGACGAGGTGACCCACAACTATGTCCGCACCGGGCACCCGAACTGCTGGTTTACCCTGATCGCCCCGGATGCCTCCCATGCCTCAAGGATCATCCGCACGATCGAGCGTGAGCTCGGCACCGAGGTCCTCGATCTGCCGGCCCGGCGCGTGTTCAAGATCAAGGTATCCTTCGACCTCGAGAAGTAGCGCCTGCCGACCTTTTTCAAGCGATACCGCCCCGCTGGTCCTGCAGGGATGTCTCACCGGAGCCGGCAGATGGCTTGTTCGTCCCGGTGATGCCGCCGGCAGACTGCCCCCGACACCATGAAAGATGCGCAGACTCCCTGTAAGCCTACTTCTTCTTGAGCAACCGGGAGATGATGCCATCTTCACCGCCTGAGGGCCTGCCCGCTTCCTCTTCGTAGCCTATGATCGCGCTGAAGATTGCCCGGTCGAAGAAGAGGACCACCTTGTTGTTGAGCTCCAGGGCCTGGTAGCACTCGTACGTGGAGTCGAAGAACTGGTTTTCCCTCACGAAGAGCCAGAGGTGCCGCTTGATGAGCATCAGGTACATCACCAGCTCGTGCAGCGGAATGCCCTCCTTCACGGATTTCTTCCCGAGCTGTATGTAGGACTGCTGGAGCTCGCCCGTCCTGCTCTTCCTGCCGAGCCACGAATCCAGCCTGCTGTACACGTCGTAGATACGGTCCCGCACGACATCTTCCGCGAGCCCACTGAAGCTCTTGGTTTCCTCCCGGGCGAGGAGGTCCTTGTAAACCCTGTCAGTGAGCTCAGCCGCATTGTCCTCGATCAGCTTGATCAGCCTGGAATAGATCATCTTCTCTCCTTTTCAATCGTCATAAAGAAAACCGGCCCGTTCCGCCCGAATTCAAAATAATTAATATTATCACTACTGTCCCAACGTTAATCGAATAAAGTCAGCTGGTTGCTGGGAACTGCCCCTGAATCTTGCCCATTTGAATCTGTAAGTGCATGTATAATTGGCGTCTTCTCGAAGAGTGTGACACTCAA
>JBASVF010000322.1:0-10627 GCA_049275795.1 Desulfomonilia bacterium | reverse complement strand
TCGCCCATGAACACCTGGGCGGGGTAGGCGTTGTACCACAGGAAGCCCATGCCTGCCCCCACCAGGGCGCCCAGGAATATCGAGACCTCGCCCACGCCGGAAATGAAGGGGAACTGCAGGTAGGTTGCCGCCTTGATGTTGCCGGTCACGTAGGCAAAGACGAGGTAGGTGGCGGCCGCGATGGTGCAGGGGCCGATCGCGAGCCCGTCGAGCCCGTCCGTGAGGTTGACGGCATTTGCGCTGCCCACGATCACCAGCATGGCGAAGGGCACGTAGAACATGCCCAGGTCGATGGATACGTTCTTGAAGAAGGGAATCACGATGGAGCGATCGAAGCCCGGGATGTTGATGAGCACGTACCCGATGATCCCGGCCACGGCGAACTCCACCAGGAGACGCGCCCGGCCGGGCACCCCGCTCATGTTTCCCTTGACGGTCTTGAGGTAGTCGTCCACGAACCCCAGGAGCCCGAAGCTCAGGAGGATGACCATGCCTATCCAGATGTAGAGGTTCGTGAGGTCGACCCACAGGAGCGTGGAAAGGGCAACGGCCATGATGATGAGGATGCCCCCCATGGTGGGGGTGCCGGACTTGCCCTGGTGCGTCTTGGGGGTATGCCCGTTGATGCGCTCCCTGAGCTTGAGCCCGGCGAGCATGCGGATGAACTTGGGCCCCAGCCACAGGCAGATGACCAGCGCGGTGATGGTGGCGTAGATGGACCTGAAGGTGATGTATTTGAATACGTTGAAGATTGCGAAGTCCGTGTGGAGGGGATACAGGATGTGATAGATCATTTCATGCCACCGCCTTGATCCGTGAGACCACCTCGTCGAGGTGCATGCCCCGGGACGCCTTGACCAGCACGAGGGCGTCCCTGTCCAGCAGCGTCTCGAGGCGTTCGATGATGTCGTCGATATCCCGCGCCACGTGAACGTTCGCGGGGTCCATGCCCGTCTCCAGGGCGCCCTTTGCCATGGCCTGGGCCATGTCGCCGGTGACCACGAGCATCCCGATCCCGGAGAGCGCGGCCCATTTCCCCACCTCTTCATGCCAGTGCGCGGACTCCCCGCCCAGCTCCAGCATGTCGCCCAGCACCGCGGCCCGGCATGCGTGCGGCGACGAGGAGAGCAGGGAGAGCGCGGCCTTCATGGACGCCGGGTTTGCGTTGTAGGAGTCGTCGATCACCGAGATGCGCCCGGTGGAGAGGACCTCGGAGCGCATGCCCGGGAAGCGGGCGCTGCGTATGCCCAGGGCGACCGCCTCGGGGTCGATGCCCAGGCCCAGGGCGCAGGCCGCGGCGGCCAAGGCGTTCGATACGTTGTGCATGCCCGGCAGGCCCACCCTCGTGCGAACCTCGCGGCCCGCGAGGTCGATGACGATTCCGGTTCCCGAGAGGTCCTGCTCGAGCACCTCTTTGAGCGTCACGTCGGCACGGCCCCCACAGGAGTAGGTGATGCGCCTCAGGCTGCCGGGCACTGCCACCAGGTCCATGTGCTCCTGGCCGGGATCGAGAACCGCGATCCCGCCCGGCTCGGTGTGCTCAAAGATCGCCTGCTTCTCCCGGACGATGCCGGAGATGCTGCCGAGCCCGCTTAGGTGCACGGGGCAGATGTTGGTGAGGATCGAGGCCCGGGGCCGCACCAGCGAGGCCAGCCGGGCGATCTCGCCCGGAGAGTTCGTGCCCATCTCGATGGCCGCGAACGCGTGATCGCCGGTGAGCTTGAGCAGGCTTAAAGGTACACCTATGAGGTTGTTGAAGTTCTTCTCGGTCTTGAGACAGGGCCCGGCGAGCGAGAGGATCGAGGCGCAAAGCTCCTTGGTGGTGGTCTTGCCCGTGGAGCCGGTGATGCCCGCGATCGCGGGGTCGTACCGGGACCGCACGAACCCGGCGATGTCCCCCAGAGCCTTGAGGGTGTCGCTCACCACGAAAAGCGGCCCCGGTGCGGTCAACCCCTCTCGCATGACCACGGCGCCGGCCGCGCCCCGGGCAAAGGCCTGCCCGAGGAACTCGTGGCCGTCGAAGCGCTCGCCGATGAGCGCGACGAAGAGCTCGCCCTCGAGGATGCTCCGCGAATCCGTGGACACACCGGTAAACACGACGCCGGTATTCCCGCCCGCGAGCGTGCCGCCGGTGCACCGGATGATCTCGGGGATGGTGAGCCTCATGGCCTGCCCACCTCCTCGAGGAACTCCGCCGCGCACTTCCGGTCGTCGAAGGAGAGCCGTTTCTTCCCGATGATCTGGTAGGTCTCGTGACCCTTGCCTGCGATCAGCAGGCAGTCGCCGCGTTCCATCAGGCTGATGGCGAGCCTGATCGCCTCGCGGCGGTCGGGCTCCACCATGATACCGTTCTTTTCCGGGATGCCGGCCAGGATCTCGCCGATGATGGCGGCAGGGTCCTCGCTCCGGGGGTTGTCCGAGGTCACGATCACGACATCCGATGCCCGGGAGGCGATCGCCCCCATGAGCGGCCGCTTGGCCCTGTCCCGGTCGCCGCCGCAGCCGAAGACCGTGATGAGCCTGCCCGTCGTGAGCTTCCTGGCCGATGCCAGGGCATGGGAGAGGGCGTCCGGGGTGTGGGCGAAGTCCACGAGCACGGTGAGCCCGCTTGCATTCCTGACCGGCTCCATCCTGCCCGGCACCTCGGCCAGGTTCTCGATGCCCCTCACCACGGCCGATGGGTCGATGCCCAAGGCCAGGGCCGCTCCCACGCAGGCCATGATGTTGTAGGCGTTTACCTCGCCTACGAGACGCGATCTGATGCTCATCTCCCCGGCCGGGCCGGAGAGCTCTACGTTTAGGCCCTCGGGCCCGCTCGAAAGCGAGCGCAGGCGGATACCGGCGCTTTCCTTTCTGCCGTAGGTGAGCGCGCCCGGCAGCTCGGAGGCGAGCCTCGCCCCGAAGGCGTCGTCCGCATTGATGACCGCGGTTCCCCGCAGGTACTGCGTGAAGAGCTTCTTCTTCGCCAGGAAGTAGGACTCCATGTCCTTGTGGTAGTCGAGGTGGTCCTGGCTCAGGTTCGTGAAGATGCCGCAATCGAAGGAGAGCCCCATGACCCGGTCCTGGTGCAGGGAGTGCGAGCTCACCTCCATGACGCAGACCTTCACGCCGGCGCGGGCCATGCCGTCGAGCCGCTCGAAGAGGTCGATCGGCCCCGGCGTGGTCACGGTAGAAGGCTCGGACAGGCCGTGGTGGCGCATGCTGATAGTGCCAATCACGCCCGGCTCGAGGCCCGCCTGCTCGAGCACGGACTCCAGGAGGTAGGTGGTGGTGGTCTTGCCGTTGGTGCCCGTGACCCCGACGAGCCGTGGGCATGTTGCCAGGGGGTGCAACAGCGGCAGGAGGGACCTGAGGGCCGCCCTGGTGTCCGGGACCTCGATGAAGGCTGCCCGGGAGTTCGTGACTGCCGAGCCGGGGGCGCAGATGATCACCGAGGCGCCCGCTGCGATGGCGTCTTCGATATAGCGGTGGCCGTCGTCCGTGCTGCCCTTCAAGGCAATGAAGGCATCGCCGGGGCGGATGGACTTGGAGTCCGCCCTCAGGTGGGAGAACTCGGCTTCGCTCCCGCGGATGCGCGCCCCGCTGATTGCCGCCGCTGCCTCAGATGCCTTCATCCGCCGTTCCTCCATTGCGGGCAACCGTGATGTTCGGGCTGATGTCCATGATGCCGGCACACTTCTGCACGATGTTCCTGAACACGGGACAGGCCACGATGCTGGCGTAGTAATGCGGCCTCGGCTCGTTGATGGTCACTATGACGCTGATCCTCGGCCTGCCGCTCGCGTCCACGATACCACCCATGAAGGTGGAAATATAGTCGCTCTTAGAGTAGACCCCGGTAAGAGGATCCACCTTCTGGGCTGTGCCGGTTTTTCCGAAGACCTGGTAGGAGCTCAAGCTCGCCTTCTCGGCGGTCCCGCCCTTGGAGACCACCGAGGTGAGGATCTCGAGATTCTTGCGCGAGACATCCTCGGAGACGACCCTGCGCACGACCGTGGGCCGCGAGCGCAGCACCTCGGCGCCCTTGGCGTCGACGATGCGGTCCACGAGGAAGGGCTTCATGAGCGTGCCGCCGTTGATCAGGGCGTTGAACGAGGTGATGAGCTGGATGCCGGTCACGGCAAAGCCCTGGCCAAAGGAGATAGCGGCCTTGTCGACGCTGGTCCACCTGCGGGGCTCGTGGATAAGGCCCCCAGGCTCTCCGGGAAACTCGATGCCCGTGGGCGAGAGAAAACCGAAGAGATCGAGGGCCGCGTACATGTCCGAAGCCCTCACCGGCTCGAGGAGCTTGACCATCCCGATGTTGCTCGAGTACTTGATCACATCGCTCACCTGGAGCCACCCGTGTTCCGAGTGGTCGTTGATCACCCGGCGGTGATAGGTGTACTTGCCGTTCTCGCAGAACACGATCTGGGAGGGCTTCATGATCCCGGTCTCCATGCCCCACCCGACCCACACGGGCTTGACGACCGACCCCGGCTCGAACCGGTCCACCACGGCCCGGTTCTTGTGGCCCTGGAGGTTCTTGTACGAGCCCAGGTTGGGGTTGAAGCTCGGGTAGGAGGCCATGGCATAGATCTCGCCCGTGGAGGGGTTGGTGATGATGACGAAGCCGGAAGAGGCCTTGTTCTCCCTGACCGCCTTCTCGAGCTCGGAAAAGGCGATGTACTGCAACCTCCGGTCGATGGTGAGCCAGAGGGTGGAGCCGTCCTTGGTCTCGTCCGCGGAGAGCCCCCGGGCGTAGATGATTCGGCCCAGGCCGTCCTTGCGGACCTCGATATGCCCGGGCTTGCCCTGGAGCATGCCGTCGTAGAGGAGCTCGAGGCCCTCGAGTCCCTCTCCGTCGATGCCCACGAATCCGAGCACGTTGGCAAGGGCCTCGCCCTCGGGATAGAACCTCTTGGGTTCGCGGTAGTAGCCGATGCCCTTGATGCTTAAGCCCTCCACCTTCGCCACCTCGTCGGGCGTAGCGTGGCGCTTGATCCAGACGAAGTACCTGTCCGACTCGAGACGCTTTCTCAAGGCGTGCTCGTCGACCTTGAGCGCACGGGAGAGCCTGGCGGCTGCCTTTGCCGGGTTCTCCACGAGCCGGGGGTTGGCGGCGATGGACTTGACCTCCAGGCTGATGGCCAGGGGCTGGCCGCTCTTGTCGTAAATGGTTCCCCGATGGGAGCTCAGCTTGATGTTGTGGTCGAACTTGCGGTGGGCCTGCGAGATGATCGTATCGGGCTTGAGTACCTGGAGATAGAAGGCCCGCGCTCCGACAGCGGCCAGGAGCAGCACGAGCAGGATCCGGGTAATCTTTACTCGTCGAGCCATAGGTAGACCACCTGTTCCGGTTTGGGAGGGCTCATGCCCAGCCGGTCCCTTGCTATCTGCTCGAGCCTCCGCGAGCTCTTGAGCGTGGATATCTCGAGCTTGAGCGCCTTGTTCTCGCTCAGGAGATCCTCTTTCAAGGCCTGCTCGGCGGAGATGGCATAGCCGAGCTCGGTCGCGATGTGCCTGGTCCAGATGTGGAAGAGCGTCCACGCGGAGAAGAAGCTGAGCACGATGACGATGGAGGGAAGGAGGCTCCGGAGGTTCCGGCTCTTCATGAAGGCCTCCTTGCAGCCCTGAGCCGGGCGCTCCGCGAACGCGGGTTGCGTTGTACCTCTTCTTCCGAGGCGGTGACGGGCCTGCGGGTGATGGGCTTGAGGAGAAGCTCTTCCGGGGGCTCGGGGGCGGGCAGGCCCCTCGGGTAGACGAAGCGTCCCGGCGTCCCGGCAAGGAAACGCTTTACGATGCGGTCCTCGAGCGAATGGAACGAGATCACGGCCAAGACGCCGCCCGGGCCGAGCAGCGATGCCGCCTTAGGCAGGAACTCCCGGAGGCTCTCGAGCTCATGGTTCACCTCCATGCGGATGGCCTGGAAGGTCCGGGTGGCGGGGTGGATCTTCTTGGGGTGGAAGCGCCTCGGGATGGCCGAGGACACGATCCCGGCGAGCTCGGTGGTCGTTTCCACGGGCCTCGACTCCACGATGCGCCGGGCGATGCGCGGAGCGAACCGCTCCTCTCCGTAGGTGCGGATGATGGAGGCGAGGCGCTGTTCGTCGTACTCGTTCACCACGGTTCGCGCGGTCAGGGGGTTCTCGGCGGAGAAACGCATGTCGAGAGGTCCTTCCTTCAAAAAGGAAAACCCCCGATCGGGATCATCGAGGGCCGCCGAGGACATCCCCAGGTCCAGGAGCACCCCGTCGAGCCATTCCCATCCGAGGCCGGCGCATATCCGGTCGATCTCGGTAAAGCCGGCATGGAAGAGGTGGACCCTGCCCGAGTACCCGGCCAGCGTCTCCCGGAGCCTGGAAACGGCCGCCCCGTCGAGGTCGGTCCCGGCGAGCCTGCCGTCCGGGGAGCTCGCCTCGAGGATTGCCTGGGCGTGCCCGCCGTATCCCAGGGTTCCATCAAAGTACCGGCCGCCGCTGTGTGGCATCATCACCTCCAGGACCTCTCTGAGAAGCACCGGTGTATGCTGCATCGGTCCTTACCTACAGACCCAGCTCTGCCAGTTCTGTCCTGAGGCTCTCGGGATCTTCCAGGGCGTGCTGCATGTATGCGTCGTAGGTATCGGTATCCCAGATCTCGAAGCGATCGACGATGCCGACGATGAGGCACTTCTTCTTGAGACCGGCATAGTCGCGCAGGCTGGCTGGGATGAGGATCCTGCCCTGTGCGTCGATCTGGCACTCCTCGGCCGAGCCCATGACGTGGCGCTTGAATACGATGTCCGCTTTCCTGACCGCGGAGAGAGAGGAGGCCTTCTTTTCCAACCGTTCCCAACCTTCCGGGGAAAAGGCCATGAGGCACGTATCGAGGCCCTTGGTAAGGATGAGATGGGCGGCATCGAGCTCTGTCAGAACGTCGCGGAATTTCGACGGAATGCTCAGTCTGCCCTTCTCGTTAATGGAGTTGATATAATGCCCTTTGAACACCTTCGCCCCCCAAGGTCCGTTGACACCAAATGGCACTTTTTGACCTATAACTTAAGAACTTGGCGGTGTCAACACCTTCTTCGGCAATTTGCATTTAAAAATTAGTAGAAAAAACTATTTATTACAGGTATAAATTTTTGTGGCAAAAAGTGCCAAGGAGTGGATAGATTTGTCTGGAAGTTTTCCTGGTTGTTGGTTACTATGAACGACATGCTTGAAAAGGTGGTGGCAGAGGTCCTGGAGGTTCTTCCCACAGGGGTCATGCTGGCGGACGAGACGGGGGCCGTTTTCCACGCAAACCAGGCCGCCCTGGACTTCATGGGCATCAGCCCGGAGGGGCTTAAGCAGATCAACGTCAGGGGCATGTTCCGCCATGGCTCCGGGAAAAAGGACGTGATGTTCCGCACCCGCGGAGAGGAGCGGATCACGGTGAGGCTCAGCAAGATGCCCCTCTCCAACGGGTGTTCGGCCGTGGTCCTCACCGACATCACCGAGATCCACCAGCTCCAGCAGGAGCTGCTCAAAATGGACAAGCTCGCCACCGTGGGCGAGCTGACCTCGGGCATCGCCCATGAGATCCGCAACCCGCTGGCCGGCATCAAGACCACGGCCCAGGCCCTGAAGGGCGAAATGCCGGAGAGCGATCACCGGATGGCCTACGTCTCCAGGATCATCATGGAGATCGACCGGCTCAACAAGCTCCTGACGAGCTTCTTCGACTTTGCCAAGCCCAGGGAGATGAACCTCTCGGTGTGCGACTTGAAGCAGATCGTGGAGGACACGGTGTTCATGGTGCAGGAGAACGCTCGCCAGAACCACGTCCAGATCATGGAGTTCTATCCCTCGGCGCAGGTCAGGATCAGAGCCGACTCGGACATGATCCAGCAGGTGCTCATGAACGTGTTCATCAACGGCATCCAGGCCATGCCCACGGGCGGGAGGCTGGAGGTTTCCCTCGCAGACAGGGGCAAGACCGTCGAGATCATGGTGAAGGACACGGGCAGGGGAATTCCCGAGCACATCCGCTCGCGCATCTTCGATCCCTTCTTTACCACCAAGCCAAAGGGGATCGGGCTGGGGCTGTCCATCTCGTACCGGCTCGTCAAGATGCACTCGGGCAACATTGCCGCTGCTTCCGATTCCAGGGGCACCACCTTCACCATCACGTTGCCAAAGGTGGTGGCGCTGTGAGAGATTTGACGCGGTGCATGATCCCGGATGCCACGTTTGCGGTGCGGGCGGCTGCTTCAATGCGGCCTTTCGGAGAGAGGATGGAGTCCGGAGGGAGCGGCCGGTAGGTAGCAAGAGCACAGAGAACCCCGGGCATCCGGGCCCATATCAAGATCAGGAGGACAGTCAATGCCGTTTTTCCCATCAACAGCCTATGCAGCGACCACGCAGTTCAGGGGCGACATCGGCGCCATGATCGTGGATGCCGATCCCGTGGTGAAGCTGGTGCTGCTCGTACTGCTCCTTTTCTCCATATTCTCGTGGGGGATCATCATCCAGAAGTGGGTTGCCCTTTCCCGCGCCCGAAAGAGGAGCGAGATCATCCTGGAAGGGCTCTCCGACGGCGCCGACCTGGCAGGCATGGCCGAGCGCGTGAGCGAGGCCGGCGACTGCCCGCTGGGCAGGCTGTTCAAGGGGGCCCAGGAGGAGCTCAGGAAGATCGCCGCGAAGAGCACCACCATTCCCTTGTCGCTTTTGGGCAACGTGGAGAACAGGATACGCAGCGACCAGACCAGGGAGACCTCCGAGCTCTCACACGGGCTCGGCTTCCTCGCCAGCATCAGCAACTCGAGCCCCTTCATCGGCCTCTTCGGCACGGTCTGGGGTATCATGGACTCGTTTCGGGAGATCGGGCTCAAGGGCTCTGCCAACCTCGCCACGGTCGCTCCCGGCATCTCGGAGGCCCTCATCGCCACGGCTGCCGGGCTCTTCGTGGCCATCCCGGCCGCGCTGTTCTACAATTACTTCACCGGTTCGATCAACCATGCCGCCACCCAGATGGAGCGCTTCCAGATCGACTTCATGAACTGGGTGAGGAGAGGGCTGATCCATGGCAGGGACTGACAAGCTGGGCAAGCCCGTTTCAGAGATCAACGTCACCCCTCTGGTCGACGTGATGCTCGTGCTCCTGATCATCTTCATGGTCTCGGCCCCCATGATGAAGGAGGGCATGAAGGTGGACCTGCCCGAGGCCGAGGCCCGGGCCCTGGAGTCCCAGGAGCAGGACCTGACCATCACGTTGAGCGCCGACCGGACGCTGGACATCAACGGCACGCCCATCGAGCTCTCCCGGCTCGAAGCCATCCTGGGCCAGATCCGCGAGCAGCGGGGGATCCAGAGCGTGTATCTGCAGGCGGACAAGACCGTGCCCTACGGATACGTGGTGGAGGTCATGTCGCAGATCAGGTCCACCGGGCTCACCAGGATCGGGCTGGTGACGCAGCCCCAGGCAAAGAGGTAGCATGAAGAGGCTGGGCCGGTACGCCGGGATCTCGTTCCTGGCTCATCTTCTGCTGATCTTTTCCCTGGTGGACATGGACTTCTCTTCGCAGAATGATCCGTCCCCTTACGACGTCTACGAGATCGATATCGTGACCCCGGCGCCCTCGTCAGCCGGCGCAGCCAAGGGCGGCGCGGCCCCGGCCAGGGCCTCCGGGCAGAAGAAGTACTTCTACCGCAAGGGCAGCGAGCAGAGCGCCCTGAGCGGCATCAGCAAAGAGAAGGCGCTGCCCGGGCAGGCCCCCGAGCTCTCGCCCGAGGATCTCGAACCCCTGGTGGAAAGAGACGACCGGGATCTGGAGGAAGATATTGCCCCGCCGGCATCCGCCGGCAGCACGGCCCTGGGAGGCTCCGGGGCGCAGGCGGCCGGGTCCGCCAGCGCCGTGGCCGCATGGAAGGCGCGGGTGAGGGCCGTGGTGGACAGCATGTGGAAGACGCCGCCCGAGATCTCGGTCATGGACGCCTCGCTCACCACCACCTATCTCCTCAAGGTATCCCGCACCGGCGAGCTCCTGGACAAGAAGCTCCTGGTCTCCTCGGGCAACGGCCCGTTCGACCGGTCGGTGCATCTGGCCTTGAGCAACGTGACCAGCCTTCCCCAGCCGCCCATCGTCCTCATCGCCGGACGTGACAGCGTGGAGGTCACCATGTCGTTCACCCCACCCAAAGGAGTACGATGAATGAAGAAGACATTCGGCCTGATACTGATCCTTGCCTTGCTCCTGCCAGCGACGCTCCAGGCCCAGCGGGTGCACATCGACATCGAGGCCCGCGGTTTCAAGAGGATGAAGGTTGCCATGCCCGCCTTTGCCGGCGCGGACAAGATCCTGGCGGAGACGATGTGGAAACAGTGCGCCAAGGACCTGGAGATATCCGGGGCCTTCAGCCTCCTCGATCCCAAGGGCTACATCAAGCCCGGCCCGATGGCCTCGGTGGAGCCGGGGACGCTCAAGGACTGGAGCCTCATCGGGGCCGACTACGTCATCACCGCGCGTGTCGAACGCCGGGGAATGGAGATCGATCTCGCAGCGCAGGCCGTGGAGCTCTCCACGGCCAGGACCGTGCTCGCCGCCACCTTCACCACCAAGGCAGGGACCGCGCACCGGGCCGTGCACTCCTTCATGGACGCCTTGATGGACAGGGCCCTGGGA
>JBASVF010000321.1:0-4165 GCA_049275795.1 Desulfomonilia bacterium | reverse complement strand
GCGCACTTCAGCGTGCCCCTGAGCTTGTTCACCACCAGCGTGGCCAGCGCCTCGCCCTCGATGTCCTCGGAAATGATCAGCAGAGCCCTGCCCTCCTTGGCAATCTGCTCCAATACCGGAATGAGATCGCGCATGCTGGAGATCTTCTTGTCGTAGATCAGGATGTAGGGGTCATCCAGGACCGCCTCCATCCGCTCGGCATCGGTCACAAAGTAGGGAGAGAGATACCCGCGGTCGAACTGCATGCCTTCCACCAGATCGAGCGTGGTCTCCATGCCCTTGGCCTCTTCCACCGTGATCACGCCTTCCTTGCCAACCTTGTCCATGGCATCCGCGATCATCTGGCCCACCTCAGTGTCGCCGTTGGCCGAGATCGTGCCCACCTGCTCGATCTCCTTCTTGTCCTCCACAGACTTGCTCATCTTCTTGAGCTCTTCGACCACCACGGACGTGGCCTTGTCGATGCCGCGCTTGAGGTCCATGGCGTTCATGCCGGCAGCCAGGTACTTGAGCCCTTCCGTATAGATGGCCTGGGCCAGCACCGTGGCCGTGGTCGTGCCGTCGCCCGCGACGTCGGAGGTCTTGGAGGCGACTTCCTTGACCATCTGAGCGCCCATGTTCTCGAACTTGTCCTTGAGCTCGATCTCCTTGGCAACCGTGACCCCGTCCTTGGTGACCGTGGGGGCGCCGAACATCTTGTCCAGGATCGCGTTGCGGCCCTTGGGGCCGAGCGTGGTCTTCACCGCGTCGGCGAGCTTGTTGACCCCCTTGAGGACCCTCGCCCGTGCGTCCTGATCGTAAATGATCTCTTTTCCAGCCATGATTCGACCTCCTTGCTTACTCGATTATTCCCAGGATATCGTCTTCCCGCATGATCAGCAGCTCTTCGCCCTCGACCTTGATCTCGTTACCTGCATACTTGGAGAAGAGCACCTTGTTCCCCTTCTTGACGTCCAGGGGAAGCACCTTTCCCTCCTCGGTCTTCTTGCCTTTGCCCACTGCCATGACCACGCCCATCTGGGGCTTTTCCTTTGCCGTATCCGGGATGATGATGCCCCCCTTGGTCTTCTCTTCTTCTTCGATTCTCTTGACCAGCACCCTGTCCTGAAGCGGTCGGATCTTCATGCTACCCTCCTTTCACAATTTGTTAGCACTCAGCTTTAATGAGTGCTAAGAGGGATAGCGGGAATCAACATTTTTTTCAACATAAAAATATCCATCCTGTAGCGATCAAGGCATATCGGCCCGCCTTTCCACTCCTCGGCAGGGTACGTGTCCGGCCTTTTCCCGGTGTCCTCAAACCGCCCTTGCTCCCCCTGCACGATCTGCCCTCCAGGGCGAAAGGAAGGGCCTCGTTCAAAAAACTTCCGCAGGCCTGCCTGGCCCTCGCCCTACCCCGGCAGAGACCGATAGGCAGGTTGTGCAGGCATAGCTTCTGGAGCATCTTCTCGGGGCATTTGACAAAGCGCCTCGTAATATGCCAGATTCATTCCACTATACTACAGGCAAGGAGCGTTTCGTGACACATCTTTCGAAACAGGCGTGGTTCGGGGTATCACTCGTCGCACTATCGGTGCTGGCTTACTGCATCCACTTCCTCATCTTCCGCGATCCTCACCACATCTTCATCTTCCTCCTGAGCGACGTGGCCTTCGTGTTCATCGAGGTGCTCCTGGTTTCGCTCATCATCCACCAGATCCTCGAACAGCGCGAGCGCCGCATCCGGCTCGAGAAGCTCAACATGGTCATCGGCGTCTTCTTCAGCGAGATCGGCACAACGCTCCTGAGTTATTTCTCGAGCCTGGACCCGAACATCGAGGAGCTCGAGAAAATCCTCGTCTTCAGGCACGACTGGACCGACGAGGAGTTCGACCGGGTGATGGAACGGCTCGAATCCCACACCTACACGGTCCGCCCCGACGAGGTCGACCTGGCCAAGATCCAGTGCTACATCGTGGAGAAGCGCGGGTTCCTGCTTGCCATGATGGAAAATCCCAATCTCATGGAACACGAGCGCTTTACCGAGCTCCTCCGGTCGGTCTTCCACCTCGCTGAGGAGCTCAAGTTCCGCAACGCGCTCGAAAACCTGCCCAGAGAAGACATCGGCCACCTGGCCCGCGACATCGACCGGGCCTATGCCATGCTCGTCCGCGAGTGGGTCGCCTACATGAGGCACCTCAAGAACAACTTCCCCTACTTCTTCTCTCTCGCCATGCGCACCAATCCCTTCGACCGGAAGGCATCGGTAGTTCTCGGCGGCGCCCAAGGCCAGGACCCCCGGACATGCTGAGTGCAACCTCTGGCGGTTCCGGCATGGGGATGGTTTCGATCCTCCTGATCGCGCTCGGCCTCTCCATGGACTGCTTTGCGGTCTCGGTTTCCAGCGGGCTCAGCATGGAGCGCTTCAGGATCTGCAGGGCCCTGAGGCTGGCCCTGTTCTTCGGCTTATTCCAGGGCATCATGCCCGTGATCGGGTTCGCCGCGGGCATGGGCGTCAGGAACTTCATCGAGGAGATCGACCATTGGGTCGCTTTTGGCCTGCTGGCCTTCATCGGGCTCAAGATGATCCACGAAGCGCTCACCGAGGGAGAGAACGGGAAGAAGATCGACCTGTCGAGCCTCTCCACCCTCCTGGTTCTCTCCGTTGCCACGAGCATCGACGCCTTGGCGGTGGGGGTGAGCTTTTCATTGCTGAATATGGACATTGCCGTTCCCGCCCTCGTCATCGGCATCGTGGCCTTTGCCGTGTCACTGACCGGGGTGCTGGTCGGCAGGAGGGTCGGCCGGCGCTTCAAGAGCATGGCCGAGATCCTTGGCGGGCTCATTCTCATCGCCATCGGCTTGAAGATCTTGATGGAGCACCTTGGCTGAGGCCAGGCATCTCCTGCCGCACACCGGGCATCCCCGGACCTTTCAAGCGACGCCGCCGGCCGGGCCGCGGCATACACGGCCCCTGACAAGCCCAAGCTGCACCGGTACTGGAGCGCTTTCCCGGAAACACCCGGTAGGATATCCAGATCCTCACCGTTTTTTTCGGTGCAGCGCCCGGACACCCGGTATGCCGTGTGCACCGAGAATCGAGTTACTGGAGTCTTCCCCGATTCTCCAAACATCGCTATACCCGGGCGCATCCCAGGTCCCCAGGGACTCAAGGGTGCCCCGGAGAACCCGGATTGAATCACCTGATGCAGATATGCTATGAAATAACCACTTTAGAATGGCACCATTGTATTTATTATGAATGAAGGAGGTGTCCGGTGAGCTGTCTCGGTATCGACGTGGGGAGTTCGTATCTCAAGCTCTGGCATGAGGATCATTCGGGACGAGTGCTGTCTGCGCGGTGCATCCGGCACCGGGGATCGCCCCGGAACATGCTGATATCCGAGCTCGAGCGGCTGGAGGTCCCGCCCAGGCTCGTCTGCTGCTCGGGCATCCTCCAGGGAGGTGATTTAAGCCGCTGGAGCGTCGACGGCCTGCTCGCCGAGGTTAGGCACCTGGCCGGGCAGTACCCGCGCCCGCGTCTGCTGATCATGGGGGCAGAGAAGATCGAGCTCGTACAGTTCGACCGGCACGGGCACATCCGCGCCTACAGCTCGAACCAGGCATGTGCGGCCGGCACGGGTTCGTTCCTCGATGAGCAGATGGCACGGCTGGGCATTGATTTCGACAGCATCCAGGACATCCCCCTGGACGAGCAGGCCCCCATGGTCGCCACGCGCTGCGCGGTTTTCGCCAAGACCGATCTCATCCACCTCCAGCAGGAGGGGCACTCGTACCACGCCCTCTACAACGGGCTGTGCCGGGGCCTGGTGAAGTCCGGGCTCAAGAGCGTCTTCGGCGGGAGCATCCCGAGAGGGGGAGACATTCTCCTTACCGGCGGCCTGCTTGCAAACCCCCACATCCGCCACTACCTCCTCTCCGAGCTCCCCGATGCCCTGGTGGTGGACGAGCCCGTATTCTCACGGGCGCGTGGGCTCTGCATGCAGGCCAGGCTCAACGGGTTCCGCATGGACGGCTTCCTCGAGCGCCTGAGAGAGCCTGTTCCGCTGTCCTCCGGAGCCGATCTGCCCGGCAGGCTCGCCCTCACCAAGAGCGACTTCCCTGCAACCATGATCAGGCGCTCCCTCGACGACCAGGGCAACGAGCTCTGGCACGACATTGCTGC
>JBASVF010000320.1:0-2169 GCA_049275795.1 Desulfomonilia bacterium | reverse complement strand
AGCGGAGAAAATACTCCACTGGTCCTGCTTCAGGAGAACCCATCAAGCCGCTGCTAAATATTACCACTACAAGAAAAGATGTACTTCAAATCCATTTTGTGAGGCTTCGCCACTGTAGTACTAGGGCCGCATCGTTTCAGGGCCGGTGTCATGGATATACGGCAGGGCGCGGAGGCTGTCTTCCCGGTCTGCTTTCTGAAGGGATTCAAAGGAAGGGGCGCATCCGGCCTTACGCATGCGGCCCAACTGCGGTATGAAATCCCACTTCAATTCTGGCAGGGCGGGTGTTACGGGCCCGTTGTCCCGTGTCCGGCGCCGGGCTCCCCGGGCGCGGGTATGAGCACGCGGGGGAGTCAAGTTCCACGCAAGGGGGAAGCTCATCCGATGAGACGATTCGGCGGACGAACATATCTGGCCTGTCTGGTTGTCAGCCTTTCTCTGCTCCTGCTGGGAATCGCCGTGGAGCTCAAGGGGTCGCAGCCGCAGCAGCAGCGGTTCGAGCCGCCCAGGCTCGTTGACCCGGATTTCCGGCCGGAACAGGGCACGTACCGTTATGCCTTCAGGTTCAACGGCCTGGGCATCGGGTCGGCCTGGGTGAGGCTCGAGCAGAGCAGCGGCCGGTACGTGATCCAGTTCCGGGCCAGAACCAGCAGCGCCATCGACCGCATCTACCCGGTGCGCTACAGCGGCCGGAACATCACGGAGATGGACGAACTCTCGCCCGTGGGAACCCGGATCATCTCCAGGGTGCGTTCCACCAGCAAGGATACCTCCATACACTTTGGCAGCGACGGCACGATCACCTCCGTACGGACCGAGTCCAAGAAAAACGGGCCCCTGGAGAACGAGGTGCGCAAGATCCAGGCCGAGAGCTATACCGCAGACCCGCTCTCGGTGATTCACCTGCTCCGGGGCATCGACTGGAGGCCCGGCATGGACCAGAGCGTGCAGGTGTTCACGGGCAAGTCACGCTATGCCACCAGGTTTGCCTGCACGGGGGAGAAGGTCGTGGAGGTCGGCGGGGAAAAGCGCCGGGCCTGGGAGATCGTTCAGGAATCGAGAAAGCTCGACGACCAGGAAGAGGAAACGGAAGAGAAAAGGAAAGAGCGGAACCTTCTCATCTACCTCTCAGCGGACGAGGCCAGGGATGTGCTCATGATCGACGCACGCCGCGCCATGGGGCATTTCCTTGTCGTTATGGAAGGATTCGAGCCCGCGGAGCAAAAGGATCGGACCTCGACCGGATCGGCCCGCAGGAATTGAGCCTTCAGGGAGCGAAACGGTATGCGCCCGCTCTCAGGGATCGGCCGGGGCCGCTCCGTTCGCCTCGAGCCAGGAGCGGGCCTCTTCGTGGCACGAGAAGACCCGGATGTTGTAGTACCCCCGGTTGAACACCACGATCTCCAAGAAGGCATTCATGTTCTTGGGGTCTCCTTTTCCCGGATCGACGAAGGCCACCTTCACGCTGCGGGGAAAGCGGCTCTCGTCAAGCCACTTGCCCAGCTCGAACACGTGGTGCTCGGTGAGCAGGTTGACCATGTTGTCCACCACGATCACCCGTGCCAGGCCGTCTTCCTCAACGAGGTTCTTGATCTTCTTCCACAGCCTGTTTGCCTGCTCGAAGCCCTTTTCCCCGTTGAGCTCGATCGTTCCGGAATTCCTGGATCGCGTATACTTGAGAAAACATTCCACTGAAATCCTCCCCCGTAAGTTCAAGTCCAAAAACCGATTCAACAGCAAGGAATACCGCCTGGGCGTGCAGGCGGCGGGAAATCCATACGGCCGTACTCCTGTCCAGGAGGCCGTTGCGGAAGCAGGAGTCTTCACGAGGTTGAGTTTGTCCAGGCCCGTCTCATGCGGTCCATGAAACGGGAGAAAGGTGTAACAGACCGTTTTCATGCTCTGTCTTGCTGACGACAACAGTTTGCTACCTCTCTGCAAGCGCATGTCTTATGAGAGCAATCAACAATGCATGAAATGGTGTCAAAAAAGCGTGTTACCGTATTTTTGAGGAGATGTAAAGAAAAATTATAATGAAATTGTAACTCAAGTTTCGCACCCCTATTGGGGGGTTTTGGGGGTAAAAAGTCAATAAGAATGGCAAAGAAGATGGTGAAGGGGACTCGCATTTGTGGTATATAAGTTGTTGATAAGACAAACAAAACACCA
>JBASVF010000319.1:0-3820 GCA_049275795.1 Desulfomonilia bacterium | reverse complement strand
CCGCTCAGCTGTGCGGCGAGCCTTGCGGCACGCCCGGTTGGCTTGTCCGTGCGCATATCCTTACATGCCGTGGGCCGGTCTTTCGGGGCAGCCGCGCCGGAAGCCCCCCCGAAGGCCTTATCGGGCCTCCGGTGCGGTCTTTCGGTCTCATCCTCCGGTATGGCCCCCCGAGCTAGTATTTCCCCGGGAACTCGGGCTTGCGCCGTTCCTTTTGTGCTCTGACTCCCTCGCGCGAGTCCTCTGAGCCGAAGATCGGCATGCCGATCTCGACCTCACGGGTGAAGGCGTCTTTCATCTGCATCATCCGCATCTCGCGCGCAAGGCGGATGATACCCTGGACCGCGAGCGGCCCGTTGTCGGCGATCTTCTGCGCCAGCTCGAGGGTGGTGTCCATGAGCCGGTCTTTGGGTACGACCCGATTGAGGAAGCCCCACTCGTAGAGGGTCTGCGCGTCGTAGTTGCCTGCGGTCAGCAGGATCTCGAGGGCACGGCAGGGAGAGACGTGCCTGGGCAGAAAGACGTTGCCGCCGCCGGTGGGCATGATGCCCAGGCTCGCCTCGCGCATCTGGAACACCGCGTCCGTGGAGGCGATCCTGAGATCGGCGCCCATGACCAGCTCGAATCCTCCCGTGAGGCAGTAGCCGTGCACGGCCGCGATGACCGGCTTGTCGACGATGTTGTTCTTGAGCATGGCCTGGGCCACCTCGCCGTCGATGTCCCAGCCCTCGGCCATCCAGCGCTCGGCATCGTTTTCGGGTTCGCGCGCCTTGGTGAGCACCGGGATGGAAGTTTTGAGGTCCATGCCGGAGCAGAAGATGTTGGGAAGGGCGGAGTACAGGACCGCGACCCTGATGGACGAGTCTTGGTTCACGTCCCTCCAGGCCTGGAGCAGCTCCATGAGGATTCCGGGATCCAGCGCGTTGAGCTGTTTGGGACGGTTGAGCCCCAGTTTCGCGATATGGCCGTGCTTCTCGTAGATAAGACTCATGCTTCCTCCTTCGATACCAGGGGTGGGTGATTATGATAATGGCTTTATGCCACAGGAGAATTTATTGTCAATACACGAGGGCATCCGGCCGTTGGCGCGATGCCGGTCCTGAGGGCCCGGAAGGCGCGGGCGGAAGAGGGCGGGCCGGCCGGGTTCGTCCTTTCGGTGGGTGCAGGCCCGGCGTTATCGGCGGGGGAGGGTTCTCTTCTCTGGACTGGCTGGAGAAATTGTGTTAGTGTCGCCCAAGCAGTTGAGGAGATACGTCTTTCAGTAATTCAACTCCCAGGGGGAACGAAGCTATGAAGACATTTAAACTGTTTATTGTGTTGGCAGTGAGCGCAGGGCTGATGGCGGGAGTGCTCGCCTGCCAGAAGAAAGAGGAGGCACAGCCGGCCACAGGAGAGCAGGCCGCGGCCGTCAGGACGGTCGTCGTGGCCACGGATGCCACCTGGCCGCCCATGGAGATGGTCGACATGGGCAAGAACATCGTCGGGTTCGACATCGACTTCATGAAGGCGGTGGCCCAGGAGGCCGGGTTCAAGGTCGAGTTCCAGAACACCGCCTGGGACGGCATCTTTGGCGGTCTGGACCTGGGCAAGTACGACGCGGTCATCTCGTCGGTGACCATCACGGAAGAGCGCATGAAGACCTATGACTTCTCCCTGCCCTACATCAACGCCGGGCAGGTGCTCACCATTCCCGTGACCCTCGAAGGGGTGACCAGCCTCGCCGATATGAAGGGCAAGCAGGTCGGCGCTCAGATCGGGACCACCGGCGCCATGGAGGTCAAGAATGCCGAGGGCGTAATCGCGAAGAACTACGACGAGATCGGGCTCGCCTTCGAAGACATGGCTGCCGGCAGGATCCAGGGCGTTGTGTGCGACACCCCGGTCGCTGCAGACTATGCACTGCAGCGCGAGGAGTACAAGGAAAAGTTCAAGATCGTGGGTGAGCCGTTCACCGAAGAGAGCTACGGCATAGTGGTGAAAAAGGGCAACCAGGAGCTCCTCGACCTGATCAATACCGGAATCAAGGCTGTTCAGGCAAAGGGTATCGATAAAGAACTCGAAGACAAGTGGCTGCGCTAGCTGACAACGAAAAACAACAGGAAGAAGCGAAGCAAGTAATCATCGACGTGGGGGATGGCGCCGCCATCCCCTCCAAAGAGGATGCCGGCCTCTTTACCGCTTGGAGGGTCGCCTTTTTCGGCGCGATCGCCATCCTCGTCTACCTGGCGGTCTTCAAACCCGATCCGTACCTGAGGATCATGAAGTTCGTCCCGGATGGCATCCTGGTGACCTTCGAGGTGACCATCCTCTCGATCCTGCTCGCCCTGGTCATCGGGCTCTTCACCGGGCTGGGCCGGATATCCGCAAACCCCCTGATCAACGGCATCGCCTCTCTCTATGTGGAGGTGATCAGGGGCATCCCGCTCCTGGTCCAGCTGTTCTACATCTACTTCGCGCTGGGCCGCATCGTGCAGATGCCGCCTCTGCCCTCAGCCGTGCTCGCCATGGGGATCTGCTACGGGGCCTACATGGGCGAGATATTCCGCGCGGGCATCCAGTCGATACCCAAGGGCCAGACCGAGGCCGCCCGGTCTTTGGGCATGACACACGCGCAGTCGATGTACCACGTGATTCTGCCCCAGGCGTTTCGGACCATCCTTCCGCCGGTGGGCAACGAGTTCGTGGCCCTGCTCAAGGACTCGTCCCTGGTGTCGATCCTGGCCGTGGCGGACCTGCTGAGGCGGGGAAGGGAGTTTGCGGCCGAGAGCTTCACCTACTTCGAAACCTACACCGTGGTGGCGCTCGTATACCTCATCATCACCCTGTTCCTCTCCAAGCTCATCAGCATCATGGAGGAAAAGATCAGTGAAAAATGACTCCCGCCGAAAGATGGTCGAGATGAAAAGGGTCGTCAAGTACTTCGGGAGCCTCAAGGCCCTCGACAACGTGAACCTTGACGTCTACGACGGGGAGAAGGTGGTGATCATCGGCCCTTCGGGCTCGGGCAAGAGCACGCTGCTGCGCTCGGTGAACAAGCTCGAGGAGATCAACGCGGGCTCCATCATCGTGGACGGCCACGAGATCAACGACCCCAGGACCAACATCAACATGGTGCGCAAAGAGGTGGGCATGGTCTTTCAGCAGTTCAACGTGTTTCCGCACAAGACCGTGCTGGAGAACCTCACCCTGGCCCAGGTGGTGGTGAGGAAGCGCTCGCGCCGCGAGGCCGAGAGCATCGCCCGCGACCTGCTCGCCAAGGTGGGGATCGCGGAAAAGGCCGGAGAGTACCCGACCAGGCTCTCCGGCGGCCAGCAGCAGCGGGTGGCGATCGCCCGGGCCCTTGCCATGCAGCCCAAGCTCATGCTCTTTGACGAGCCCACCTCGGCGCTCGACCCCGAGATGATCGGCGAGGTGCTCGACGTCATGGTCAAGCTCGCCAGGGAAGGGATGACCATGATCGTGGTGACGCACGAGATGGGTTTTGCCCGCGAGGTCTCCGACCGGGTCATCTTCATGGACGGGGGCAGGATCCTGGAGGAGGGCTCGCCCGAGCACTTCTTCAAGAACCCGACCCACGAGCGCGCCCGGCATTTCATGCGGCAGATCCTCTAGGGCTGCCTTTCGGTCTTCACACTTCACAGGCCTGGAGCTGTTCGTCTTCTGCAGCTGCAAAGGCGGGCAGCAGTGCCCCAGGTATTTTACCGGGACCCGGGGCTAAGCCATTGACAAAGTACCCTCTCTATGCAAAAGAAACATCCGTTGCCAGCGTAGCTCAGTGGTAGAGCAGCTGATTCGTAATCAGCAGGTCCAGGGTTCAAATCCC
>JBASVF010000318.1:0-4329 GCA_049275795.1 Desulfomonilia bacterium | reverse complement strand
CGCCGATACCGCCCAGGAGTACATCCGCAGAGGATACCTCTGGAACGCTGGGATGTTCCTGTGGCGGGTCGATACGATCATCGAAGCATTCAGGGTCCATCTGCCCGGGATGCACCACCTGTTGACGAACCTTATCTCGAGGCCTTCGATCTCGCCTGAGGACGTGCGCGGGTTCTATGACACCGTGGATGCAGTCTCCATCGACTACGGGGTGATGGAGAAGGCGACCGAAGCGGGCGTGATCCCGGCGGAGTTCGGGTGGAGCGATATCGGGTCCTGGGATGCCCTGGGCAAGGCGCTCCCCGGCGACGGGGAGGGCAACGTGACGGCGGGCGAGGTCCTGCTCAAGGATTCCACCTCCAGCGTTGCCTGGTCCACGCAGAAGAGAGTCGTGCTCCTGGGGGTGTCGGATCTCGTAGTCATCGAGGGCAAGGATGCGATCCTGGTGTGTCCGAGAAAGAGGTCGCAGGACGTCGGGAGCATCGCCAGGATCGTCTCCCGGGGTTCGAAGAAGGATTGAGCGGCAAGGCGGGACAAAGTGTTACAGTTTCACCACTCGATTACCGATTAGATCAGCATATCTTGGGCCATGCCGGAGCAGCAGGACAGGAGAGCGGGAAGTAGATGAAGATAGAGATTCTGGGATGCAGCGGGTCCGTGATGCAGGGGTTCAACACCACGAGCATCCTGATCAACCGGGAAGTGCTGATAGATGCCGGCTCGGTATCATCCGCCCTCAGCGAGGACGAGGTGCGCTCCATCCGGCATATCCTGATCACCCATCCCCACATCGATCACATCAAGGAACTTCCCTTCGTCTTCGATACGATCTTTGCCGGCAGGGAGCACGGTGTTGTCATCTGGGCGAGCCGGGAAACCCTGAAGGCGCTGACCGACAACGTTTTCAACGGCATGATCTGGCCTGAGATACGGGATCTCAACGCCCACAAGGACATAGTGACCTTCCGTGAGGTGCCGGGAGAACCCTTTGATATCGGGAGCCTGAAGGTGAGAGGACACCCGGTCGATCACATCCCGGGATCCTTGAGCTACCAGGTGTCCGAGGTAGGCGACACTGTCATCTTCAGCGGCGATACCGGTTATGACCAGGGGCTCTTTGACCTGGCGCATTCCCTCGGTCCGAAGCTCAAGGCGTTTTTCGTGGAGGTCTCCTTCCCCGACCGGATGAGGGAGATCGCGCGCCTCTCCCACCACCTCACGCCGATGCTCCTCAAGCAGGGCATGAACGGGCGACCGTATGGGCAGGCCCGCATCATCGCATATCATATTAAGCCACGGTACCTCGATGAAGTGGTTGCGGAACTCCCCCCGAATGTTGCATATATAGTCGGCGGGGAGGTATTCGAGTTTTGACCGAAGTTCTCGATGTTGCGAAAAAGGACGGGAGGTGGATGGAGTGCCCCTCCTGCGCCGAGATCATCCTGACCAGAAAGCTCCAGGAAGATCTCTGGGTATGCCGCCACTGCAACCACCACTTTCGGATAGGCGCACGCGACAGGATCGCCATGCTCTGCGACGAAGGGGGCTTTGCCGAGCTGGGGACCGACGAGGTCCCGTCGGAAGAGAGCCAGAACGAGCCGCTCGTTGCCGGCAGAGCGACCATCGGAACCAGGCCGTGCATCCTCGGCGTCATGGACTTCTCCCTCAAGGGGGGCACCATGGGCGTAGCCATGGGGCAGAGAATTATCAGAATGATGGATGCCGCCGGGCAGGCCGGCTTGCCGCTCGTTGTCTTCACCGCTTCCGGCGGTGTCCGGATCAACGAGGGGATCTGGGGGCTGTTCCAGATGCTCAGGACCGTGCAGGCACGCAAGCGCCTGACCCGCTCGCCCATGATCACCGTGTTCACCGACCCGACGACCGGCGGCGTCACCGCGAGCTTTGCCGGCCTGTCTGATATCACCCTGTCCGAGCCGGGAGCGCGGATCGGCTTTGCCGGGCCCAGGGTCATCCGGACCGTTTTCCCCTCGGAGATACCCGAGCGATTCCAGGATGCCGAGACGCTCTTTGCAAACGGCTTTCTCGACAGGATCGTGCACCGCCGCGATCTGAAACAGACGCTCTCCCTGCTCCTCAAATGGTTCTGACAGGCGTGCCCGAAAACGTGTGGTCACTCGGGCTCGACCGGGTACGGCTGGCCCTCGACCGGCTGGATCACCCAGAACGTTCCTACCGACACATCCTGGTGGCCGGGACCAACGGCAAAGGCTCCACCTGCATATACCTCGAGCGCATTCTCGCGGCCATGGGTGTGCGTGTCGGCACCACCATGTCTCCGCACATCTCGCGCATCACCGAGCGCTTCCGCATCGACAGCTCAAACGTGAGCGAGGCCGCGCTGGAAGAAGCCCATTCCCGGGCCAAGCCGCTCCTTGGCGATATCGGTCTCACCTACTTCGAGTGGTGTGTTGTCATGGCGGCCCTGGTGTTCCAGATGCACCGGGTCGAGTACGGCATATTCGAGATTGGGCTCGGGGGCAGGTACGATGCATCCAATGTGATGGACCCGCTGGTGTCCCTGATCACGGACGTCTCCCTGGATCACATGCAATACCTGGGCTCCACGATCCCAGAGATCGCCGGAGAAAAGGCCTGCATCGCCCGCCCGGGAAGGCCCCTGATCACCACGGCAGGCGGACCCGCCCTGGATGCGATACAGGACCACGCTCGCCGGGTGGGAGCGGTTCTCCAGGTGGTGGAGACACCTCTGGAATACCCTACCGCCATCAGGGGATCACGACAGGGAATGAACGCCGCGCTCGCCCTCGCCGCCGCGCGGCAGCTGGGGTTTGAGCCCGGGGACTCGCAGGTGCGTTATGCCCTGAAAACCTCGTTCCTGCCCGGGCGGATCGAGGAGGTAGGCAAGCGCGTGATCCTGGACGTGGCGCACAATCCAGCGGCCATGGCCGTACTCGTGGAGCATCTGGAAAGGCGGAGCTTCCACGGGTCGGTGGTGTTCGGGGCGCTTGCAGACAAGGATTTCAAGACCATGGTAGAGATGATGAAAAAGATCAGCCCGCATATCTATATCGCCCCGGTCCGCACCGAGAGGTCGTGGGGTGCTGCCGAGATGGCCGCATGCCTCGACGGCGACCGGGTGGTGCAATGCGCAAGCATCTCCGATGCATGCCGCCGGGCACTGGCCACAGGCGAGGAGGTCGTGATCACCGGCTCGTTCTACACCGTGGGCGAGGTGAGGGAAGGCATCGTATGCACCGGAAACTGATCCTGGTCATCGCAGGAATCTTCCTGCCTGCAATCATCGCTGCAGAGGTCATCGACGTGGAGGCCGAGAACGTCCAGCGGCGGGGTTCGAGGATCGAGGCGAGCGGCAGGGTGGTGATCAGGGGCGAGAGCATGCTCCTCGAGGCGAACTATGTGGTGTATGACAGCGCCACCGAAGACATCTTCGCATCCGGTAACTGCCACCTCGAAGAAGAGGGAGGAGAGCTGGACGCACAGCTACTCCACTACAATATCCGCAGGAAGGATTTCCGCCTGGAGCAGGGATCGGTGCTCATCTACGAGGGGCCGGTGATCATATCGGGCAAACGGATCACACGCTTTGGGCAGGACGTGTACGAGGGCGACGGAATCACGTATACCCCCTGCCTGGGAGAACCTCCCGACTGGTCCATCGGGGCGGGCGCGCTCCACGTGCCCGTGGAGGGCTACGGACGCGTGTATCACGCCCGCGCAAAGGTTCGGGACATCCCGGTCTTCTATTTTCCCTTCCTGCTCTTTCCCGCCAAGTTCGAGCGGCAGTCCGGCCTGCTGTTCCCGGAGCTGAGCCACTCGAGCGACTACGGGTACCGGGTGGGGGTGCCCCTGTACCTGGTGCTCGGCAGGAGTGCGGATTTCACCCTCACCCCCACCTGGCTCTCCGACCGCGGGCTGATGTGGCTGGGAGAATTACGCTACCGGCTCGACGAGGAGCGCGAAGGAATCATCTACGGCGAGAGTCTCTCTGACCGCAGGGGCGGCGAGGAGCTCAAGGGCGGGGTGTCGCCCGTCATACCGGATGCGCGATGGCTGTTCAAGGCGACCCAGACCGGGGGCAACCTGACCTGGGACATCAACCTGGTGAGCCATCCGGACTACCTGAGGGACATCGGCCCCTTTTACGGCGACGAGCGCACCTGGAAGGACCCCTCCGTAAGCGGAGGATTCGCGGACGACCGTGACCGGGAGGAGCTGATCTCGCGCGCACAGTGGAACATCCCCGGCAGGGCGTTCAGCGCGAGCCTGTCGGGCCGGTTCAAGCAGGACCTGACGGTCGAGGACAACGGCCTGACCCTGCAGGAACTC
>JBASVF010000317.1:0-19835 GCA_049275795.1 Desulfomonilia bacterium | reverse complement strand
GCCGCACCTATGCTTGGATGGTGCCCAACGGCTCCTGGGGCGAGTCGAACGCCGGGCTGGTCGTGGGCCGGAATTCGTCTCTCCTGATCGATACCCAGTGGGACCTGCGCTTCACCCGGCATATGCTGAAAGCCATGGAGCCGCTGACCGGCTCGGCGCCCGTGACCCGCCTGGTGAACACGCACGCGGACGGGGACCACACGTGGGGCAACCAGCTGCTCGCCCCGGCCGAGATCATCGCCTCCGATGCCGCGGCAAGAGAGATGAGGGAGGTCCGGCCCCTCGAGCTGCGCATGCTCGGGCTGATGGGAAGGCTCCTGTCTCTAGTGCCGCTGAAGGGTGCAGCCCGGGCCGGGCGCTGGTTCCGGAACATGACCGCTCCCTATGACTTCCAGGGCGTGAAGCCTACCCTGCCCACCCGGACCTTCAGCGGCTCGCTCACGATCGATCTCGATGGCCGGGTCGTCGAGCTGATCGAGGCCGGGCCCGCGCATACCAGGGGCGATGTCATGGTCTTCGTGCCCGATGCCCGGGTCCTGTTCGCCGGCGACATACTCTTTATTGGCTCCACCCCGGTCATGTGGGCAGGCCCCCTGGAGAACTGGCTCAGGGCGCTCGATACGATCCTCGAACTGGACACCGGGATCATCGTGCCCGGCCACGGGCCGGTAACGGACAAGAACGGAGTCAGGGAGGCCAAGGCCTACTGGGAGTTCCTCGAACGCCACGTTTACGAGCGCTATCGGCAGGGATTCCCGCCCGGCAGGGCGGCGCGCGACATCGTGTTCGGCACCGATTTCTTGAGCCTGCCCTTTGCCCGCCATGATTCGCCCGAGCGCATCATGACCAGCACCCATGTCATCTACCGTCATCTCCAGGGCAGGCCCGGTCCTTTGAAGCCCCTCGAGATGGTCGTCATCCTGTGGCGGCAGGCCCTTCTGGCCCACGACCTTCTCCAGGCCGGGCCCGCCTCGACAGGAAAAACACTTCAAGGAGAACGCCAATGAAACTCGCTACGCTCATCGATGCAAGCGGCACGCAGCGGATCGGCGCCCTGGCATCCGACGGCAGGACCTTCGCGCTTCTCGCACCGGGAGAGCTCGCCATGGACGGCCAAAGAACGCCCTGGTTCACCGACATGCTGGCCTTCCTCAAGGGCGGTCTCCAGGCCCGGGAACGGGCTGGCAAGGTAGTGGAATTCATCGAGCGCGAAGCGCCCGAGGGCACGACGGCGGCCCTTGGCGAGGTCACCCTGCTTGCACCCGTGCCGGTCCCGGTATCCATACGCGACAGCCTCTCCTTCGAGCAGCACATCATCGCATCCGCGTCGCGGGATTCGGGCGCCTGGCGTTCATCGATGAGTGGGTCGAGCGGGTCTTCGGCCGTAGGAAAACGCTTGCATACCTGCTCAACCGGGCCTGGTACGAGCGGCCCATCTACTACAAGGGCAACACAAGGAGCGTGGTCGGCACCGGCGCAGACGTCAGGATCCCCCCATACACGAGCCGGTTCGACTACGAGCTCGAGTTCGGCGTGTTCATCGGCCGCAAAGGTGTCGACATCCCCAAAGAGCAGGCACGGGAGTACATCGGGGGGTATACCGTGTTCAACGATTTCTCCGCGCGCGACATCCAGCTCAGGGAGCAAAAGGGCAGGCTCGGCCCGGCCAAGGGCAAGGACTTCGACACCGGGAATGCCATGGGGCCTTACCTGGTGACGCCGGACGAGGTCCCTGACCCCTACGGGCTTGCCATGATCGCGCGGGTAAACGGCGAGGAGTGGTCGCGCGGCACCTCCGCAGACATGGGATATACCTTCGAGGACCTGATCGCCTATATCTCCCGGTCCGAGACGCTCCATCCCGGCGACTTCATCGGGTCGGGCACCTGTTCGGGACCCGGCTGCCGGGGCTGCGGGCTTGAGATGAACCGGTTCCTCGAGCCGGGCGATGTCGTGGAGCTCGAGGTGGAGCGTCTCGGGACGCTCCGGAACCGGGTCGTTCGATGATGCGTTGAAGATCACGGTTTTTTCGGGCACACAGGATCGCCGGTGAAGGCCCGGAGTGTCGAATGCGGTAAAGAGCAGGTACATGACAGGAAACAGGAGAGACAAGGAGACCACCATGAAGATCAGTCCGATCGTTCTGTGCGCAGTCGTTCTCATGCTCGCGGGTTGCTCCTCCGTGTACTACGGGACAATGGAGCGCTTCGGCGTGCACAAGCGCGACATCATGGTCGACCGGGTCAAGAAAGCGCGCGACACGCAGGACGAGGCCAAGGAGCGCTTCCTGACGGCAATGGAGCAGTTCAAGGCCGTGGTCGACTTTCAGGGCGGCGACCTGGAGAAGAAGTACAACGAGCTCAGCGCTGCGCTGAACAGGGCCGAGGACGGGGCCCGGGCCGTGCGCGAACGCATCGGAGCGGTCGAGGACGTCTCGGAAGCGCTCTTCGACGAGTGGCGAAGCGAGATCGGGCAATACTCCAGCGATCAGCTCCGCAGGGCGAGCCAGCGGCAGTACGACCTCACGAAGGCTAGGTACGAAGAGCTCATCGCAGCCATGAAGAGGGCGGAGGCGAGGCTGGAGCCTGCGCTCGTACCCCTGCGCGACCAGGTCCTGTACCTGAAGCACAACCTCAACGCCAGGGCCATCGCTGGGCTGAGCGGGGAGGTGATCAGCGTGCAGGCGAACGTGGACAGGCTGGTCCGCGACATGGAGCGGGCCATCGCCGAGGCGGACGAGTTCATCGCCACGCTTGAGTCCGAGTGACTTTCGGCCGTGTTCGCCGGGCACCCGGGGCTTGCATCGGCTGCCGGAACATCGAGCCTTGGGCGGACGGGGCGGCCGGGCGATGCATGCCCGGGGCTAGAGGACCTTCTTTCTCTGGTAGCGGAAGGTGCAGTGGTTCATGTGCAGGAGCCTGGCAGCCCTGCTCTCGTTTCCCTGGGCGTACCTCAGAGCGGCCCTGATGTAGCGCCGCTGAATCTCCTCGAGCACCTGGGCGAGGTCGATCCCCTCGGGAGGGATGACCGGCTCCCCCTCCGGCACGAGGTCCGGGAGCGCGGGGCCCTTGCCTGCTCCCGCCCCGCTGCCGGCCAGTCCCATGTCCTCGATCGTGAGCTCGGGGCCCGTCCCGATCAACACGCCCCGCTCGATGATGTTCTTCAACTCGCGCACGTTCCCCACCCAGTGATGCTCCTGGAGGGCTGCTGCGGCTTTCTCCGATATTCCGGTGAACGGCTTGCCATACTTGGAACTGTACAGTGCCAGGAAGTGCCGGGCCAGGGGGATGATATCATCCCTGCGTTCGTTCAGGGAAGGCATCCGGACGGTCACGACGCTCAGCCGGAAATACAGGTCGTGCCTAAACGCGCCCTCGTTCATCATTGCGCCCAGGTCCTTGTTCGTCGCCGAGACGATTCGCGTGCGGATGCGTCGCTTCTGGGCAGAACCCACCCGGTAGAACTCTCCGCTCTCGAGAAAGCGCAGGAGCTTTGCCTGGGCCTGGAGGCTCAGGTCGCCCACCTCGTCGAGGAACAGGGTGCCCTCGGCGGCGGATTCTATGAGGCCCTTCTTGCCCGATGCCTCCGCCCCGCTGAAGGCGCCCTTCTCGTAGCCGAACAGCTCGCTCTCGATCAGGTCTTTGGGAATGGCCGCGCAGTTGATCGTGAGGAAGGGGCCTTTGAAGTTCGGGCTCCTGAAGTGTATGGCCCGGGCCATGAGCTCCTTGCCCGTGCCGGTCTCGCCCAGAATCAGGATGGGCGCGTCCGGGCTCCTGGCGGCCCGCGTGATGACGCCCATGGTCTCCTTGATTTCGTGGCTCTGCGCGATGAAGAAGGGCATGCTTTCCTTCAGGAGGTTCTCCTGGAGCTGCTGCACTTCCTTTCTCAGGCGGATCGTCTCCAGGGCGTTCTTCACGGTGAGCCTCAGGCCGTCCATGACGATGGGCTTGACCACGTAGTCGTAGGCCCCATGCTTCATGGCGGATATGACGGTCTTCGTATCCTCGAACGCGGTGACGATGATCACGAGCACATCGGGGAAGCCTGACTTGATCCTGGAGAGCGCCTCGATGCCGTCCATGCCCGGAAGCCCGATGTCGAGCAGGACGAGGTCGGGCGGCTCGGTTCTGATCGCCTCGAGCGCGTCTTCTGCGGCGGCAAAGGTCCGCACCTCGTACAGGGATTTCAAGGCAAGGGCCATGCCCTCCCGGATATCCGGCTCATCGTCTATTATAAAGATGGAGTATGTGGCCATGGTTGCTTCTCTTAATAAGTCTCAAGGGGTATGGTGAAGGAGAACTGCGCCCCGCCCAGCACCTTGCTGGAGGAGAGCCTGAGCACCCCGCCGTGGTCGTTGATGATGCGCTGGCAGAGGCTCAGGCCGATGCCGGTCGAGTTCTCCTTGGTCGTGATAAAGGGATCGAAAACCTTCCTGGCCATGGAGGGAGGCACGCCGGGGCCGGAGTCGGCTATGGATACCACGATGCCCCTGTTGTTGGAGAACGAGCTGATCATGATCTCTTTTTTCCCCTCCACCCCCTGCAGGGCCTCTGCAGCGTTCGTGACGAGATTGAGGATTACCTGCTCGATGAGCTGGGGATCGGCCATGCAGGGAGGGAGACCTTCGGAGAGCCGGGCAACGATCCGGATGCCGCTTTTTCTGAGCATGACCGAGGAGAGGCTCAGGGCATCCTCTATGGGCTTGTTGATCTCGATGAGCCTGAGCCTGGCCTCGGAAGGCTTCGAAAAATCCATGACCCGCTTGATCACGGATTCGATCTTCGATGACGAGGACCTGATCTTCTCCAGGATGTCCCGTAAGCCTTCCGGGTTATAGCCGTCTTCCAGGGCCTGGAAGGCGGCATCGAGGTAGATGTTGATGCCCGAGAGCGGGTTACGGATCTCGTGCGCGATTCCCGCGGTCACGTGGCCAAGGGAGGCCATCCGGTCCTTGACGCACAGGAGGCGCTCGATCTCCGTCACCTTGGTAATGTCCATCAGATTCATCAGCACCGCGGGTCCGCCCTCGTAGTCGATCAGGCTCGACCGGCAGTGGAACCGCTTCATCGCCAGCTTTCCCGTGGTTTCTCCTGAGACGTGGATGAACCTGATGTTGACACCCATGCTCGGGGCACGCCCGGAGAGCGTTGACTGGATCATGAGAGAGAGCTCTTCCCGGTCGTCGGGGTGGATCCGCTCATAAATGGACGGCGGGTTCCCTTTCCCGAGGGGGCCGAAGATTCTCTCCTGTTCGGGATTTCGGTACACCACCCTCTCGTTCTGCACGATGCAGATGCAGGTGGGCGAGTTCTCGACCAGGGTACGGAAGCTCTTCTCGCTCCGTTCGAATATCCTGCAGCCGTGGCACTCGTCGAAGGTCTGGACCTTCTCGCTTTCTTGCCCTGCGTTGAGGTCTTTGGTTCTTTCCTGCAGTTCGTTGTTGAAAGGTTTGTTCTGCATCAGGCTTTCTCGCTGCTGTGATCTGCCGCAGGCCGGGCATGCCCCAGGCCCTGTTCCGGCCGCCGATCCGGCGCCGCGTGTTTCCCATCTGCTGCCGCGCACTTTGCCTGAAAGGCTGCGGGCGGCGGGAATTCCTCATTGCCGCATGACCTGAGGCGGTATGTGATGGCCCCCGTGGTCGACAGAAGCCGGAGCACCTCCTTGATGACGCCGCGATCCTTCATTCCTTGCTGCATGCACTCCTCTCGGTAAATAGGATCTCGGGTCTGTAGGAACCCGTCTTGAATGATTTATCAAATTTTAAAAGATTTCTGTGAAATTTGCAAATATTTTCATGTGCGGGCCGGGAAAATTTCAAAACGAATTCTAACCTATTGATCACACTCTATAAGACGACCGTGCTTCTCCTGGCACGACTCATGCTCATAAGACAATGAAACTATTGATAAATTGTGCTTGGAAGTGAACAATAACAACAAGGACAGTCGGCCTGGGAAAGAGAGGTGAGAGAAGGGCATGAGGCTATTACGAAGAAACAGGCCGACGAACAACAACCAGAATTTACCAAAAAAAGAGGTGTGAGGTCAAAAGATGGGAAAAAATTTTGAAGTCTCAAGAAGGCGATTTCTTCAGGTAGCGGGGGCGACCGGCGCCGTGCTCGCCGGGTCTGCGTTCCCGTTCAGGAATTTGAAGCCGGCGTGGGCATTCGGCGAGCATCCCCAGGAGCAGCCGCCCTACCGGATCACCAAGAAGATCCCGCAGGTCTGCGCCCGTGCATGCGAATGCGACTGCGCCTACACAATCGTTGTCGGCGTCGATCCGGCCACGGGCGTCGAGCGTGCCATCACGATCGAAGGCAGGCCGGGAGACCCGGTCTCCAACGGCAAGTTCTGCGTCAAGGCCATGGGCTTCCTGGATTCCATGTACGACCCTGACCGGCTCATGGTGTCCCTGAAGAGGACCAACAAGAAGAAGGGAATCGACGTGGACCCGGGCTGGGTGGTCATGAAGACCGAAGATGCGGTCAACGAGATCATCGAGAAGCTCAAGACCTTCGACCGCGAGGACATCGTGTTCGCGTCCCCGGGCGACCCCTACACGAACCGGCTCTGCCTGTCCTTGGGCGTTGCGCGGAGCGACCAGCGTACCGAGTGCTTCGGCACCCACTACTACATCAACTGTCTCACCTTGACCAACCCGCCGAATGCGTACTACTCGAGCTCATACACTCCAAGCCACCACGTGTGCGGGTATGACTACGACACCTGTAAGTACCAGGTGTGGTTCGGGTTCGACTCCTTCTCTAAGTGCGGCAAGGCGGGCATGCTCAACCACTGGGCTGCCGGCAAGAGAAACGGCGGCAAGATCGTCATGTTCAACCCGGTCAGGACCCCCATGACCGACGCGTTCGCCAGCGAGTTCCATGCAATCAAGCCGGGTACCGACCTGGCCGTGGCCCTGGCCATGATCAACGTGATCGTAAGCGAGAAGAAGTACAACAAGAACTTCATCGACAAGTACAGCGACGCTGCAGCCCTGATCGACGTCAAGGCCAAGAAGGCGATCAAGTCGGCCGACGACGGCTTCCTTGCCTGGAACACCAAGACCAAGAAGGCCGAGCCCATCGACAAGTGCGACGCTCCGGCCCTGGAAGGCGGACCGTTCAAGGTTGACGGGAAGAATGCGAAGCCGGTCATGCAGCTCCTCAAGGAAGCGGTCAAGAGCTACACACCGGAGTGGGCGGCCAAGATCAGCGAGGTGCCGGCCAAGGACATCAGGAGAATCGCACAGGAATTCGCAGCAGCCGCGCCCAAGGCCATGATCCCGACCTACAAGCGCGATGCGGCAGGCCCCAACTATGCGAACAGCTGGAGGCTCCGCCACGCCATCAACATCCTCAACACTCTGGTCGGCTCCATCGATCACGAGGGCGCAATCCTGCTGCTCCACGATGTCAAGCTGCCCTGGCTCGACGACATCACTCCGCCCGTGAAGCCCTATCCCCCGCTGCCAGCCAAGCAGGCCGACTTCCGGGAAGAGTTCCCCGTGACGCACAACATCTACAAGAACAAGGACTTCTCGGCTCCCGGCCACTACGGCATGATCGCATGGGGCCTCTACAAGGCAAAGCGCGGCAAGGCGGTATTCTTCAGGAACCCGCACCGCGGCCTGTTTGCCATGATCCAGTCCCAGATGATGGAGGCCGCGGCCGACAGGCTGGACCTCGTCGTCGACTGGAACCTGTACCTCGACGACCTCGGCTACTTCTGCGACTATGTCGTACCGGCTCCCCACCAGTTCGAGGAAGGCAAGCTCGACCTCCGGCTCTATTATCCGAAGTGGCCCTCCTTTGTCGGCGGTGTGCCGGTCCAGAAATCTCCGGGCGACCAGATCGGCTGGGGTACATTCGCAATGAAGATCGGTCTGGCCATGGCCCCCGAGTACTGGACCACGGACGGGAGCGGCGACCCGGCCAAGAAGATCCCGACCAATATCGGTGATATAGCCGTCAAGCAGGCCGGAGTTGCGGAAGACACCGCTGACTTCATTGCAAAGGGCGGCCTCTGGGTCGACAAGAAGCCGTACGAGAACTACAAGCACCTCGAAAAGATAGGCTACGGCAAGCCTCGCGGCAGGGTCCGCATATTCATCGACGAGTTCGCCGAGGTCGGCCACAGCCCGCTGCCCATCTGGGCCCCGCGCTGGCACGAGAGCACAGGGAACTACAAGTTCTCCCTGCTCATTACCAGGGCGCCCTGGATGATGCATGCAGACCCCAACTTCGTCAACAACCCGGTCTTAAGAGAGATGAACACCCGGGTCCACATGGATGCGGTATGGATGAACCCCAACGCCGCGGCCAAGCTGGGCCTGAAGGAAGGCGACGAGATCCTGCTCGAGAACGATCCGAAGTACATGAAGGATCTCCCCAGGCCCCAGAAGGCCAAGCTCCACCTGACCAATCGCGTTGCCAGGGAAGACTGCGTGCTGCTCTTCCACGGCATCGGCCACCGGGCCAAGAACCTCAAAGTCGCTGCGAATTACGGGTACCGTGACGGTGATCTCATTCCGCAGAAGGATCCCGAGATCGGAAAGAAGTACGATCCGACCGGCATGGGCTGGGTTGAGGATGTGTACGTCAGTGTTAAGAAAGTATCGTGAGGTGATCAGACATGAAAGAATATGCCATCTTGCTGGACACCACCTTCTGCACGGGCTGCAACTCCTGTGCATACCGGTGCATCCAGGAGTTCAGATACCACGACCAGGCGGCGAAGGGCCTGTTCAGGACCTTTGTCGAAATCAACGATGATGGATTGTACCACAAGCGCTGCATGCACTGCCTCGCCCCGGACTGCGTGGCCAACTGCCCGGTTCAGGCCCTCACCAAGTCGGGCTCCGGCCAGGTCCTCTATGACGTGAACAAGTGCATCGGCTGCCAGACCTGCGTAAGGGTGTGCAAGTTCCACATCCCGCAGTTCGATGAGGCCACCAGGAAGATCGTCAAGTGCAGCATGTGCGCCCACAGGGCCGGCCAGGGCCAGGCACCCGCCTGCGTCGAGGTCTGCCCCACCAGCGCCATGGAGTTCGGCGAGTACCAGGAAATCCTGGCAAAGGCCAAGGCGCTTGCCTCCAAGAACAATCTCAAGCTCTACGGCGCCAGAGAAAACGGCGGCACCCACCTTTTCGTGCTCACCCAGAACGAGCCGACCTCCATCGGTTATCCCGAGGTAGCGGCCAAGGATGTCAAGACGGGTGCGGTCATGGGCGATTCCTTTACCATGCCCGTGGCCATAGCCGCAGTGGCCCTCGGCGGCTTCAAGCAGTTCAGCGAGAGAAGGGCCAAGCTGGAAGCGGAAGAAAAGGACAAGGAGTCCAAGAAGTAACATTGGCATGACCTGATGAAAACCGGGCGGGAGCTGCACGGCAGCGGCTTCCGCCCGGTTGGATACTCACCTTCACAGGCTTTACGAGGCCCGTGCCTCTCATGAAAGAGGCATGCGACAAGAAAGAGCGGTAAGGAAAACCATGAAATCAGACACAGACAGAATCAATCGTGCGGCGGCCAAGGCGGCCCTGTACTCACTCCTGGCACAGGCCCTCAATTATCCCGATGAGGACCTCGTGAAGAGCCTCTGCCGGGGCAGTTTTTTCCGGGAAGTCATGGACGCTCTCGACGCGCTCGGCATCGGAGGCCTGAACGACAGCTTGGAAGCCCTGCAGGAGGAATTGACCGGGCCCGGGGTCGACCAGTCGGCCCTGCTCCTGGAGATAGAGAAAGACTACACGTGGATGTGCTTTGCATCCAAGCCGCACCGCCTCGTGTATCTCTTCGAGTCGGTGTACAACGAGGGAAAGCTCTATGACGAGTCGACCTTCCAGATCGCACGCCTCTACTACGAGGCCGGGCTGAAGGTCGAAAAGGATTTCAGGCTTCCGCCCGACCACATCGCGGTCGAGCTCGAGTTCATGTCCTTCCTGTCGTTCAAGGAAATGGAAGGGCTCAAGACGGGCGACGGCAAGATCGAGAGCTATGCCGTCGAGCTCCAGGGCAGGACCCTGGACGAGCACCTGCGCAGGTTCGCCCTGGCCGTTGCCGGGAATCTCGGCAAGCATGCCAAGACGGGCTTCTACCAGGCCGTGGCAAAGGTCATGGCAGCCCTGTTCTCGACCATCCAGTAACGCATCCTTAAACCGGGTGCTCTCTTGCACACGGGGATTCTGAGGCGGATGAGCCCGGCGGACCGTCATGCAGGCCTGGTCCCGTCCCGGGAGGGGGAGGGCGCGCGGGGAAGAATAGTGCACCGTGCAGCCTGCAGGCGACCGTGCGTACGGAGAACGCCGGCCGGGAACCGGGTGAACGGTTGAGCGGCGATCTCAGGAGGCCGTTTCCGCCTCAGCGGTATCAGAGATAGCTGTGGAGCCCGGGCAGGTAGTTGACCCCGAAATAGGTGAACAGGACGCTCACGAGCCCGATCAGAGAGAGCACGGCGACCCTCCTGCTCACCCCGCCAGCCCGGACCCTCTCGTGGAGGGCGGCCGCGTAGATGAGCCAGGTGATCAGCGCCCAGGTTTCCTTGGGATCCCAGCCCCAGTACCTTCCCCACGCGACCTGAGCCCACACCGATCCGGTGATGATTCCCACGGTGAAGAAGATGAACCCCATCATCAGGCAGCGGTAGAACCTCTCGCCCCACTGGGACCTGGCCGACGGGTCGAGGCTGTTTCTCAGCAGGAAGATCCCGAAGACTGACGCCACGACGAACGCGGCATAGCCCAGGAAGCAGGTGATGACGTGGATGGCGAGCCAGTTGCTCTTCAATGCCGGGATGAGCGGCTGGATGCCGCTGTCGATCCCGGGCGAGAAGGACGCGTACCCGAGCATGAGTGCGGCGGCCGGCATGGCGAAGGTGAGCACCCGGTCCCTGGCCGGTCCCCTCACGGCTGCAAAGGTCACCAGCACGGTGGCCCAGGAAAAGAATACCAGGGATTCATAGAAGTTCGACAGGGGCACGTGGCCGATGCCCATCACATAGGACTCCCGCCACCTCAGCAGGATCCCGGCCGCGTGCAGCGCAAAGCCGGCTACGGCGCCGAGCATGGCCGGCCTGGCCAGGCTCTTCCTGTCCAGGATCTCCCCTGCGAGCGAGCATGCGAACGAGGCGAGATAGACGAAGGTGACGATGCCGATGATGGTTCCGCTGCTCATGACCGATGTGCTCCCTTCGCTTTCGACCGCGGCCGTGCCTTCTCTTCGGTGCCCCTGTCCGTCTGCCTTGCCTGGGGGCGCGCGCCGGTTGCCGGCCGGACGCCCGGTACGAGGTAGACGAGCATGAGGCCCACGAAGAAGAACGTCCCGCCCGCTGCTGCCAGGGGCACCCCGGGGTCGCGCCTGACCCCGATGCCGGTGATGGAGGAGTGCCTCATCTCATCGAACGAGAAGGTGTAGGGAGCCACGCCCGAAGGGTTGAAGCCCGGCATCATCTCGAAGATATCGGGCGAGCGGCTCGTGATCTTCTCGAGGTTCTTGAACACCCACACATACTGCGCTTCCCCGCCTTTATCGACCATGAGCTTCACGGCCGGGCCGGCCTGCATGAGGTCGTGCCATATCTTCATCACCCTGGCCCGGTCGCCGCCCGGCGAGAGGGGGATGGCGTCCCCTTCCGTAACGACGAACGTCCTGGTGCTCTGCCCGTCCGAAACGCCCACCACGGCCGAGAGGATGTGCCGGTAGTTCTGCTGGTAGAAGTTGAACCCTTCCATCTTGGCCGGGTGATTGACCATGAGCCGAGTCCTGCCTTCGACCCGGCCTTCCTTCGTGAAGACGAGGTCCGATATGTACTCCTTGGGCATGCCGTTGTCGTAGTATTCCACCACGAACCGCTCGCAGTGCACCTCGAACCCGAGATCCACCGGGGTTCCGTCCGCAAGCCACACCCTGGATGCGGACCCCCCTTCCGGTATCTCCATGAAGCCGTCGATACCCAGCGAGCCCAGGGCATACCCCACGACCGCGAGGAGAATGCCTCCGTGCAGGAGCAGCATGACCAGGTTCCTGCGCCTGAGCTTGAGCCTTTTGTTCATGCACAGCGCGAGGTTCACGCACAGCAGAGCACCCGCGGCGATGAACCAGATCGAGTGGAAGATGTCGTAGGGGCTGAGCAGGGACCTCCACCAGGGGCCCCTGGCCAGCCCGGTGGGCATCCCGATGCCGGGCTGGGGAAACATGGTGCCGATCACGCACAGTGCTGTGATAAACAGCAGGAGCGCCACCGTGAGCTTCAGGGAAGAGAGGGCCTTGAGCAGGCCGCGTCCGTGTTTTTTCATGCTGTACCGTTCCTCGTGAGCGACGATGTTCTTTTCCGGTCGACGATACGGTGCCGTCGGCCCTGTACGGGCGGCAGCCTGAAGCGGCTGAGCCTGTCCCGAAAAGTGTATAGCAGGTGCCCGGTGGTCTGTCACGAGCGAATGTGCGCTTCACGGCAACTCGCTCGCGGCGCTGCCGGGGCAGGCCTCTCCGGGCCCCGAAGGATGTGCCGTGCGCTTTCGCGATTGACACCCGCGGGCAGCCTTTCTATAGTTTTCCCGGTACCTGGAGTCGGGCCCCGGCGAGGGCCCGATCGATCACTGTTTCTGCCGGGAAAGGCGGCATACGCGCATGGCCCAGCTCACGCTTTCAGAATGGCTTGCCCGGGTTGAGAGCAACCCGCGGTTCATGGAGAACGTCACCGCGGTAAAGCACATCGAGGCGCAGGACGCGGTGTTCGCGCCGTATCCCGCCTGGGTCGATCCGAGGCTCCGCTCCGTCCTGGCCTCGCGCGGGTTTAACAGCCTCTACAGCCACCAGGCGAAAGCCGTGGACCTGGTGAGGCAGGGAAGGGACGTGGTGCTCGTCACGCCCACGGCCAGCGGCAAGACCCTGTGCTACAACCTGCCCGTGCTCCAGAAGATCCTCGAACACGGCGAGAACCGTGCCCTGTACCTGTTCCCCACCAAGGCCCTGGCCCAGGACCAGATGCACGAGATCCACGGGCTGATCACCGAGCTGAAATCCGACATCCGGACCTTCACCTACGACGGCGACACGCCGGACGACGCCCGGCAGGCGATCCGCAAGCAGGGCCACGTGGTGATCACCAACCCGGATATGCTCCACGCGGGCATCCTGCCCCACCACACCAAGTGGCAGAAGCTCTTCTCCAACCTCGCCTACGTGGTCATCGACGAGCTGCACGTCTATCGCGGGGTCTTCGGCAGCCACCTGGCGAACGTGATTCGCCGCCTGAAGCGGATCTGCCGCTTCTACGGGGTGGACCCGGTGTTCATCTGCTGCTCGGCCACGGTGGCCAATCCCCGGGAGCACGCCGAGCGACTGCTGGAGAAGGATGTCGAGCTCATCGACAAGAGCGGCGCACCGACCGCGGCCCGGACCTTCATGCTCTACAACCCGCCCATCGTGAACCGCGAGCTGGGCATCCGCCAGTCCGCGCTCACCCCGGCCCGCACCATTGCGGGCGAGCTCATCGGAAACGGCATCCAGACCATCGTCTTCACCACCAGCAGGCTCACCGTGGAGGTGCTCACCAAGTACCTCAAAGACCGGTTCAAGGACGGCAGGCCCGTGGACGACCGCTTCGTGACCGGCTACCGCGGGGGCTACCTCCCCAACTTGCGGAGGCTCATCGAGAAGGGCCTGCGCGAGCGCGAGGTCATGGGCGTGGTGAGCACCAATGCCCTGGAGCTGGGCATCGACATCGGAGCGCTCGAGGCGTGCATCATCACCGGCTACCCGGGTTCGGTCGCCAGCACCTGGCAGCAGGCGGGCAGGGCAGGCCGCAGGACCGGCCGGAGCCTGGCGCTGCTCATCGCGCGCAGCACGCCCATGGACCAGTTCATGGTGGAGAACGCCGAGTACTTCTTCTCCCGCTCGCCCGAGCACTGCCGCATCAACCCGGACAACCTCCTGATCCTCCTGCACCACATCAAGAGCGCGGCCTTCGAGCTGCCCTTCGAGAAGGGCGAGCGCTTCGGCGCCGAAGACCTTGAGGAGTTCCTGGGCTACCTCGAGGAAAAGGGCGTGCTGCACCGCGTGGACGACCGCTGGCACTGGGCCGCCGAGAGCTACCCGGCCGACGAGGTCTCGCTTCGGACCGTGGACCCGGAGAACGTGGTGGTGGTGGACACCTCAAACGCCTCGTCCCACCGCATCATCGCCGAGGTAGACTGGGACAGCGCCTTCACCACGGTGCACGACGGCGCCATCTACCTGATGGAATCGCAGCAGTACCACGTGGACAAGCTCGACCTCGATCGCAGGAAGGCCTACGTGCACAAGGTCGACTCCGACTACTACACCGATGCCATGACCTACACGAGCGTGCGGGTGCTCGACGAGTTCGGGGTGAAGCGCTTGGGCGGCTTCATCGTGGAGCACGGCGAGGTGCGGGTGACCCGGAAGGTGGTCGGGTTCAAGAAGATCAAGTTCTACACCGCCGAGAACGTGGGCTACGGCGAGGTGAACCTGCCCGAGAAGCAGATGCACACCACGAGCTACTGGTTCACCCTCCCCTGGGACGCTCTCTCCGCCCTGGGCTTCCGCAGGGAGGAGCTCATCGACGGGCTCATGGGCATCGCCTATGCGCTGCACCACCTGGCCGCGATCCTGCTCATGGCCGATACCCGCGACATCGACCGCTGCATAGGCGACAAGAGCGGGCAGTGGTACGTGCGACACGGCAGGGATCGCCGGGAGATCACCGACCTGCCCGCGGCCGGGGGAGCGCCGGGTGCGGTGATGGTGGACGCCTACGATCCCACGATCTTCATCTTCGACGCCTACCCGGGCGGAATCGGGTTCTCGGAGCTGCTCTTCGAGCAGCACGACGTGCTGCTCGACCTCGCGAGGGGCCTCATCGGCTCATGCGCCTGCGATCACGGCTGTCCCATGTGCGTGGGGCCGGTGCTGGAGGTCGGCCCCAAGGCCAAGAAGGCGGCCCTGGCCATCATCGGGCTCATGCAGGCTGCGGCGGGTTGAAGAGGGCTCCCTTCATCCAGGACTTCGTGCGCACGGCGCCCCAAGATACTCCTCGCCGATCCGGATTACCCCTGCGGCGGTGCCGGATACCTTCGCGGGGTGCGCAGCAGGTGCTAGAGCCTTCCCTCGATCTCGGAGAGGAACCGCGAGAAGAACTCCTCCATGAAGGCGTGGCGCTCGCGGGCCATGCGGGCGCCCTCGGCGGTGAGCATCCGGTCCTTGATCTTCGAGAGCTTGACCCGGTACTCGCGGTAGCCCGTGTCGTCCTTGCTGTAGGGCTTGACAAGGAGGGGATCCATATCCGGGTTGTGCAGCACGGCGCCTATCTCTCCTGCAAAGAGGTAGGCCCGGGCGATGCCCACCGCGCCGATGGCGTCGAGCTTATCCGCGTCGAAGAGCACCTTTGCCTCCAGGGTCTCGGGGCTGTGACTGTTGCGGTAGCGGTGCGAGATGATGCTGTGGATGATGTTGCGCTTCTTTTCCGGAGAGATGGCCGGGTATTTTTTCAGGAGCTCCCCTGCGATGATCGCCCCCTGCTCGGCGTGGCAGATCGCGCCCTTTGCCCTGTCCTGCATGCCCCTGCCGATGTCGTGCAGGTAGGCGGCGATGGCCAGCACCTCGAGGTCGGCCCCCTCGACCCGGCCGATGTGCATGCACAGCCGGTATACCCGCTCGGTGTGCTCGAGGTCGTGGCTGAACCGGGCTCCGGCGAAATGGTTCCTGGCAAATTCCCGGATGGATGCTATGATCTGCTGCATGGTTTCAGGCGATAACATACCTTTCGCCAGGTCATCAACAATCGAAAAACACCTCTCGGCCCGGATACGGAAGTTAAACGGCCTTTCCAGGCTGGGGCTCGAGGAACTCTACCGGCCGGCTGCAGTTGCGCAAGCCCCGCCCACATGGGGCGGGAGGCGGGATACGGCCGGGCGGGAGAGCCCCAGAGAAGCCGACTGCTGCTTATGCACTCGTAGCGCTCCATGGGCCCGGTCTTTGTCCTTGACAGCGAAACATTCATACATTAGCAAATACTAAGCCGAATTTTTCCATACAATCCGGCAGTTCCCGGTTCCCTGCGCGTTGGCATCGGAAAGGAGAAACGGACATGAGCACGGAAAAAAGAGACAGGCGGGGGATGTCCTCGCGGGCCATCCATGCGGGCGAGCCCCGGGACCACTATGCAGATTCCATTACCACCCCGATCTTCCAGACATCGACCTTCATCTTCAGGAACAGCTCGGACATCGAAGACTACACCAAGCACAAGAAAGAGCGCTTCGAGTACGGCAGGTACGGCAACCCCACCGAGCTCATCGCGCAGAAGCGGCTTGCCGATCTCGAAGGCGCCGAAGACTGCGTGGTCTTTTCTTCCGGCATGATGGCCATTACCACCACCATCCTCTCCCTGGTGCGCACCGGCGACCACATCGTGATCACCGATGACAGCTACAAGAAGACCCTGGAGTTCTGCAAGTCGTACCTCGCGCGCTTCGGCATCGAGTGCACCATCGTGCCCTTCGGCGACTATGAGGCCCTGGAGGGCGCCATCAAGGCCAACACGCGGTTCATCTTCTCCGAATCGCCCACCAACCCTTACCTGAACGTGTTCGACCTGCCGCTGCTGAAGGAGATCGCCGATCGCCACAACGTGATGACCCTGATCGACAGCACCATAGCCACGCCCATCAACCAGAGGCCACTGGAGTTCGGCATCGACCTGGTCACGCACAGCGCCACCAAGTACCTCGCCGGCCACAACGACATCCTGGCCGGCGCGGTCCTGGGCCGCCAGGAGTTCATCGCCCCGATCCGCAGTCTCCACAAGTCCATGGGCGGGCTCATCGATCCCCACTGCTGCTACCTGCTGCTCAGGGGCCTCAAGACCTTCCCCATGCGGGTGGAGCGCCAGAATGCCACCGCCCTGGAGGTAGCCCGGTTCTTGGAGGGGCATCCCATGGTCGAGCGGGTGTACTACCCGATGCTCGAGAGCCACCAGCACTACCACATAGCCCGCGAGCAGATGAAGGGCGGCGGGTGCGTGGTCACCTTCGAGATAAAGGGCGATCTCGAGACCGCCAAGCGCTTCATGGACTCCCTGGAGATGATCTTCATCGGGCCCAGCTTCGGAGGCGCCGAGACGCTCATCACCCACCCGGCAACGGTGAGCTACTACGACTACACCCGTGAGGCGCGCTACGAGCTGGGGATCATCGACACGCTCTTCCGGCTCGCGGTGGGCCTGGAAGACGTGGACGACATCATCGGCGACCTGAAGCAGGCCCTCGACTCCGTGTGAGCCCGGCCTTGGGGGCAATCCCCGGCTCCAGGGCCGTCCCCCGGGTCTTTCGTGTCTAGCTATCGAAAAAGAAGGTCTGCCCGTGCTCGATATCCACGAGCCGCTCGAGGAGCCCGGCCCGCTTCATCTCCCTCCTGAGCTCCAGCGGCGGCAGGTACACCGGATCGTCCCCCAGCCTGAAGGTCCCCCAGTGCACAGCCATGAGCCTCCGTGCCCCGAGCTCGGAGAAGGCCTTGACCGTCTCCGCCGGGCCGATGTGGGCGTGCTTCATGAACCAGCGCGGCTCGTAGGCTCCCAGGTTGAAGATCGCGAGATCGATGTCGGCTTCCCGGCCGATCTCCCCGAACCGGTCGAAGTAGGCCAGGTCCCCGGATACATAGATGACCGGCCCGCAGGCGGTCTTTACGAGATAGGAGCCCCACAGGGCGGTGTTGGGGCCGGCAAACGGGTTCCTCATGCTCCAGTGGCGGCAGGGCAGCAGCACGATCTCGCGGGAGTCGACCGTCAGGGTGTCGAACCAGTCGAGCTCGCTGACATGAGCAACCCCGGCCGATTGCAGCACCCTCCCGAGGCCCAGCGGCGCGGCGAATCGGGAGCATTGCCCGAAGCGGGCCGCCGAGGGAAGATCGAGGTGGTCGTAGTGCCCGTGCGTGATGAGCACCAGCTCAGGCCGGGGCAGGTCGGCCGGGTCGAAGGCGAGCGGGGTGAAGTTCCTGATCGGCCCGAAGAGGCCGTCCAGCACCGGGTCGACAAGGATGGTAAATCCCGCGTCCCTGATCAGCACGGTGGCGTGCGTGATAAAGGTCACGCTTAAGCCCGGGTGCCCCCTGACGGCCTCCCAGTCCACGGTGACCGGCCTGATGCGCTCGTTGCGGTAGAGGTGCCGGAACCGGTTTCTGCTCAGGAGCTTCCACTTGAGCGCCTGCCCGAACCTGCGGGTCTCGCGGGGGCCCCATGGATTGCGGAACCTCCCGCGTCCGTGGTGGAGCTTCAGGCGGGCGATCTCGCGCAGGCTCAGGCCGCGTACGGCATCCGGGCCGGGCCTCCTGCCGGGGTCTCCAGGGCCGGCATGGGCGGGAAGGGCTTTCCGGTGAGCCGCTCGCCCGGCAAGAAAGCCCCCGGCTATCGATGGCAGTGATATCCGCATCGATCCTACCACTAGAGGATCCGGGACCGGATTTCAAGCACGCGCACGGATGAGCCCGCTCCCGGGAAGGCCGGGCCCGGGACGGGGGTGCCGTGGTGCACGGCCGGGGGCATGAGGGGACGCCGGTCTCTCCGTCCGGGTTGCGTCGGTGAGCCGGGAGAACATGGGAATTGGCTCAAGTCAGAAATTCCACGGCCGAAGAAGTGCTTGTGAGAAGTTTGAACGTAAGGAGAGGCTCGGAGACCGGGTGCCATGGCGTATGAAGAGTACGTGTTCATCGAGCTGAAGGCGAGCAGGAAGATCTCGGGGATCTTCACCATCCCCGAGCAGTTCGTGCGCGGCAGGAAACCTGCGGTCATCCTGGCTCACGGCGCTGGCAACGGCATGTTCCAGCCGCTGCTCGTCCACATGGCCAACGTGCTTGCGGAGGCCGGCTATCTCTGCCTGCGGTTCAACTTCCTCTACCGGGACGAGGCGCGCAGGTCTCCGGACAGCGAGGGCGTGCTGGAAGCGACCTGGGTGAGGGTTTTCGAGTACCTCAGGAGCCATCCCAAGTACAGCCCCTCGTTCATCGTGGCCGCCGGCAAGTCGCTGGGCGGCAGGATCGCCTCGCAGGTGGCGGCCGACCATCTCATCCAGCCACGGGGCCTGGTCTTCCTGGGGTATCCCCTCCATCCTCCCGGCAGGACCGAGATGCTCCGCGACGCCCACCTCTACCGCATCCACGCCCCCATGCTCTTCTTCACCGGCACCAAGGACCCCTTCTGCAACCTCGAGAAGCTGCGGGAGGTCCTGGCAAAGGTCAATGCCGTGAGCACACTGGAGGTCATCGAGAACGCCGATCATTCCTTCCGGGTGCCCGCATCGAGCGGGATCCCGGAGAAAGAGGTCCTCGCAGGGATTCTGGGAAAGACCCTCTCCTGGCTCAAGAAGCTCTAGCGACGCGGCGGTGCCCCGCCTGGGCGATCCTCATAAGGCCGCGCGCCCGGCCATTGCCTCGCTGCAGGGAGTGCACTCGAGGCCCAGACTGCTTGCCACGTTCCGGTTGACGCAAACTCCCTCGTATATGTTCACGCCCTTTGCCAGCCCCGGGTCCGACTCGCACGCCTTCTCGAGCCCCAGATCACCGATCATCAGTCCGTAGGGGAGGGTGGTGTTGGCGAGCGCCACGGTCGAGGTTCTCGGAACCGCGCCGGGCATGTTCCCAACACAGTAATGTACGACGCCGTCCACGATGAACACGGGGTTGTCGTGGGTAGTCTCCACCGAGGTCTCGCAGCAGCCCCCCTGGTCGATGGCGATGTCGACGATCACGGCGCCCTGCTTCATGATCTTGAGGTGCTCGCGCCTGATGAGCTTGGGCGTGATCGCTCCCGGGATCAGCACCGCGCCGA
>JBASVF010000316.1:0-6818 GCA_049275795.1 Desulfomonilia bacterium | reverse complement strand
CTACTGCACCTGCAGACAACAGGGAAAGGGGGCCTGATGCCATGGAGATGAAAGAACGGATGAAAATTCCCCGCCAGCCGATGCCTGAGCAGGATCCTCAGGTGCGCAAGAGAAACTTCGATGAGGTTCCCCTGGGATACACCCCGGAGACCGCGAAGCTCGAGGCTCTGCGCTGCATCCAGTGCAAGAAGCCCGAGTGCGTGGAGGGATGCCCCGTGGAGGTCGACATTCCCGGCTTCATCGCGCTGGTGGCCGAGGGCAAGTTCATCGAGGCGGCCAAGAAGATCAAGCAGACCAACGCGCTGCCTGCAGTCTGCGGCCGGGTGTGCCCTCAGGAGGTCCAGTGTGAGGTGAAGTGCGTGCGCGGCAAGAAGGGAGAGCCGGTGGCCATCGGAAGGCTCGAGCGATTCGTGGCCGACTACGAGCGCGCTGCTGGAGAGGTATCCATTCCGAAGATAGCCAATAAGACCGGCAAGAGGATTGCCGTGGTGGGTTCCGGCCCTGCCGGTCTCACTGTTGCCGGAGACCTGGTGCAGATGGGCCATGAGGTCACGATATTCGAAGCCCTCCACTCGCCCGGCGGGGTTCTGGTCTACGGAATACCGGAGTTCAGGCTTCCCAAGGCCATCGTTGCGGCAGAGGTTGACTATCTGAAAAAACTGGGTGTAAAGATAGAAACGTCGAATGTAATCGGCAAGGTGGCTACCGTGGACGAGTTGTTCGCTGAGGGGTACGATGCGGTGTTCCTGGGCACGGGTGCAGGCCTGCCCTCGTTCATGAACATCCCAGGCGAAAACCTCAACGGCGTCTACTCGGCCAACGAGTATCTCACCCGGTCGAACCTCATGAAGGCTTACCGGTTCCCGGAGTATGACACGCCCATCGTCCGCGGCAAGAACGTGGCCGTCATCGGCGGAGGCAATGTGGCCATGGACGCGGCCCGTACGGCCATGAGGCTGGGGGCTGACCATGTCTACCTCGTGTACCGCAGGTCCCGCCAGGAGATGCCTGCACGGATCGAGGAGATCCACCACGCCGAGGAAGAGGGCATCGAGTTCCATCTCCTCACCAACCCCGTCCGCTACATCGGCAACGAGAAGGGCTGGGTGACGGGCATCGAATGCCTGCGGATGGAGCTCGGCGAGCCGGATGACTCCGGACGCCGCCGGCCGGTACCCGTCAAGGGCAGCGAGTTCATCAAAGAAGTGGACACGGTGGTCGTGGCCATCGGAGCTGGCGCCAACCCCCTGGTGCAGAGCACGACCCCGGGGCTGGAGACAAACAAGTGGAACTACATCGTCGCTGATGAGGAAACCGGCCAGACCTCGCGGAAAGGCGTCTTTGCGGGCGGCGACATCGTGACGGGGTCCGCGACGGTCATCCTTGCCATGGGAGCCGGAAGGAAGGCAGCCCGGGCGATCAACGAGTATGTAATGTCCAAGTAAGAGACGGCACGATAGGAGAAGATATGACCCTTGCCGAGATCAAGAATCTGTTGGACGCGGACGTCATAGTCGGCGAAGACATGCTGGGGATGGATGTGAGCACCGGTTTTGCCGCTGACTTGATGAGTGACGTTCTCGCCTTTGCCAAGGAAGGGTCCATTCTCCTGACCGGCCTTACCAACCCCCTGGTCGTCAGGACGGCCGAGACGCTGGACCTGAGAGCCATCATCTTCGTCAGGGGGAAAAGCCCTTCGCCCGAAGCGGTGAAGCTGGCCAAGGAAAAGGGCATTCCTCTGCTCGGGACCAGGTACATTCTCTTCGAGTCCTGCGGCAGGCTCTTTTCCGCAGGCATGAAAGGGTCGATACAGAAGGTGGGAGAGGCCGCTTAGGGCCTCGTCCCGCTCGCTGCTTACTGTACAGAGCCAGAAGCTGTCTGGATTGAAGACCGGCGCCTCGACCTGATCTTTCGTATGATCAGATCGAGGCGCTCTTTCATTTTTAGTAATGGGCCAAGATCCTCCTTGTCCGATACCGCGCCCGGGAGAGAAGGATACGGTTTGCAGGCGCGGGCTTAAGTTGATAGAATCATGGGTCGATAGAAACTGGTAAGGGGAGCGAACATGCCCGGGCCGTCTGATATCTCAGCAATACTCTCCCAGGCGGGGAGGATCGAGAAGATAAACCAGAGTTCGTTCGTCCATCCCGACGTGGCAAAGCAGGTGCTCACGGAAGAAGAAGCGAGAGCGCGTCTCCAGAAGAGCAGGGAAGTGAACGAGACTCAGAAAGGCCGGGAGATCGCGGCCAAAGACCGCGAGCGACGGGGTGATGCCGAGGGCCGCAAAAGGCAGCCGGAGGAGAAGAGCGGCGAATCCTCCGATGTGACCTCTCCGGAGGAAACCAGGAAGCACCTGATCGACGTGGTGGTATAGCCGTGGATTCCGCCGAAATCCTGCTTCTCGTCCAGATTGCCGTTCTCGCGGTACTGCTCGGTGTCGTTGTCGTCATCCTGGTTCTCGACAGGAGGAGGAAGCCCTCCCCGGAAGCCCTGGAAGAGCTTAAGACCGTCATCCGGCAGTCGCAGGAGCTCTCTACGAGCTTTCAGGAGCAGACCCGGATGAAGATCGATCTGGTCACCCGGGCCCTCACAGAGCTCGACGATAAGATCCGCGAAGCCCGCCTGGTGATGGAGGGGCTCGAAAAAGCGGGGCTGGCCGCCAGGCAGAGGGAGAACTATACCCAGGCCGACGTTCAGAAGCTGCTCAAAGGCGGGTACGAGCCGGTGGACATTTCCCGGATCACCGGCATCCCCCTGGGCGAGGTCCAGCTCATGATCAGGATGAACCGCCAGGACGATGCCTAGTACTCTTATACAGGTCCTCGGGCAGATCCAGCCCGGCAGCATCATCCTCGACGAACCGATACCCACGCTTTCCATCGGCAGGACCATCCTGGCGACGGTACTGTCCACACCAAAAGACGGCAGGGTGCTCGTCTCCATGTTCGGGAGGCGGCTCCTGGTGGACACCACCCTGGCGCTCACCAAGGGCCAGGTTCTCACCCTCAAGGTCCACGCCCTGAGCCCGAGAATCGTCCTGAAGCCTCATGACATCCAGGCCGGGAACCAGGGGCAGGGCATCAGGGACCTGGGAGCCGTGGTAGGCCGACTGGTGGGCGGCTTTGGAGAAAAGCCGCTCGAGGCGTTTCGTCTCCAGGAGGTCCTTGAACACCTTTCCCAGGCGCCGGAACGTGACGCCCAGGCAGCACGGGTCCTCTCACAGCTCGTGGAGCAGGCGCTCCAGTATCCGCAGGCCTCCACCTTTCTCTTCGTTCCCCTCCTGGACGGCGATGCGCAGGGCAGCGCTCGGGTGTGGGCCGAGAGGGACGGGGAAGGGTACCTGCTTCGCTTCGCGGTCGAGACGAACCGCTTGGGGAGCCTGGAATGCATCGCGCGGCTCGATCAGGGCGTGGATGTGGAGATCAGGGCCTCCTCGCAGGAGACCGTTGATTTCCTCGCCGCCTGCATCGGCGAGCTCCGGGAAGGACTCGAACCCCTCGGAGTGCGGTATATCCGGATATCCCACGCAACAATAAAGGACCAGCCTGTCCGGGGGGTGGACGTGCTCGTATGAAAGAGGATCGGGACAAGGCGGTCGCGCTCAGGTACGAACGCGGCAAGGACCCGGCGCCTCGGGTTACTGCAAAGGGGCGGGGGGTGATAGCGGAGAAGATCCTGTCCCTTGCCCGCCAGCACAATATCCCCATCAGGCTGGACAAGGCGCTCGTGGATGCCCTCTATCGGCTCGAAATCAACGAGGAGATCCCCGAGGAGCTCTACCGGGTCATTGCCGAGATCCTCGCGTTCATCTACCGGATGGACCGCAGGAAGTCCGAAACCTGAGGGCAGGGTCCGGCCCTCCTGCCGCATCATGGCGGCCTTGGGTTGAAGTGATGCCAGGGCCGGGGGCATCCGGCTGTTCCATTCTTTCCAAAAGATCCATTCCAAGGCCCGTATGCGGCTCAAAGACGCCTTTTGTCTCCCCTGACAACGCAGCGCCGGGCAGCCGGCTTGCGTCCCCATCTCAATTTGCGGCCGCCAGGGTTGTTCTCAGGGCCGCCGCCGGTTATTCATTATTCGTAGAGCGGGTTCCCGCTGCTCTTAAAAAAAGGAGACCGAGTCATGAAGAAGACACTTATGGGCCTTGCCCTTGCCGCGGTCCTGGCTACCGGGTGCACCGGTTCGTTTTCCCTGACCAACGAGCTGTACCAGTTCCACCGGGAAAAGGACCGGTGGGTGGATGAGATTCTCTTCCTCGTGTTCGCGATAACCCCGATTTACGGCACGGTGATGCTCGCGGATGCCATCGTCTTGAACTCGATAGAGTTCTGGACCGGGGAGAATCCCCTGGAGGCAAGACACGGCGGTGAGGTCCCGGGCAATGACCGGGAAGTGACCGTGGGCAACGGCGAGGAAAGTCTCACCATGCGCTACGATTCCCGTACGCAGAGGGTGGAGGTGAAGCCGGGCAGCCAGGCAGGTGAGCCGTTCTATCTCGCCCGGACGGAGAGCGGAGTCATCGCCACCGACCAGGAAGGCGAGGTCATCTGCTACTCAACGAAAGACTCTCTCGGCGGCATCACGGTCTATGACGTGCGCAGCAACTCGGCCAGATACTACCCGCCCGAGGTGGTCGAGCACCAGCGGAACGGGTTGCTGAGGTAGCACCCGGGCAGCCCTCAAGGCAAAGCACACAGGCAGCCTGGAGCAGGCCCCTTCATCCGGGAAGGGAGCTCAATTGGTGTGTCCGCGGGCAACCTCACCGGATGAGGGCGCCGGTCGGCTTTCGCAAAGATGCCGGCACCAGGAGCGAGCCCGCCTCTGTTGCACAGGGGCCGCTGCAGCCCGGACCGGCCGCGTTCTTCGCTTGTGGGCGGTCATGGACCGAGCGGGCCGGTGATGCGGGAGGGCGCGGTATTGCCCGGGTGGCACTCCAGGGGGATGAAGGTCGTCCGTGAAAGGTCTACCTGAAATGGATGACTACCACGTCGTTGTCGCGCACGACGAACTCTCTTCCTTCGGTGAGGGCCGCTCCGGCCTCCTTTGCCCCGTGCATCCCGCCGTGCGCGAGAAAGTCCGGCAGCCCGACCACATCGGCCCTTATGAACCCCTGCTGGATGTCGGTATGGATGAGCCCGGCGGCGTCGTAGAGAGTGCCGCCCCGCTCCAGGGTCCAGGCCTTGAGCTCTTTTCCCACCGGGGTGTAGAAGGTGATGAGGTCGAGTATCTCGTAGCAGGTGCGGATGAGGGTCTCGAGCCCGGAGCGCTCGATCCCGATGGACGATAGAAACTCCGCGCGCTCGCTGTCATCGAGCTCGGAGGCTTCCAGCTCGAACTTCGTGCATATGGGGATGATCTTACGTGAACGCTCTTTGCCCCACTCAATGAGCCGGGCGCATTTCTTGGGCATATCAAGCACGTCTTCCTCGCCGATGTTGGCAACCACGAGATAGGGTTTCGCCGTGAGGATGCCCCAGGATTTCATGATCGACCGGTCCAGGTCCATGCCGGCGTCCACCAGGCACGTTCCCTTGAGCAGGGTGGCCTCGACCGCATCGAGCATCTCCATCTCGCCCTTGGAGATGTCCTTCCTACCGAGCCGCAGTCCTCTGCTCACGGCCTCCTTGCGCTTTTGAACGATCTCGAGGTCGGCCATGACCAGTTCGGTGAGGATGATTTCCAGGTCTCTGACCGGGTCGATCTCGTTGTAGACATGGGAGACTTGGGAGCCTTCGAAACAGCGCACCACGTGTACGATGGCGTCCACCCCCCGGATATGGCCGAGGAACTGGTTTCCGAGACCTTCACCCTGGTAAGCTCCCTTGACGAGGCCTGCGATGTCGTAGATCTTCAGCGTGGTCGGGGTGATCTTCTCGGGATGGGTGATCTCGGCAATCTTCCTGAGGTTCTCGTCAGGAACGTTGACGATCCCGATGTTGGGGTCGATGGTGCAGAACGGGTAGTTCTCGGCAGGCACCCCGGCCTTGGTGATGAGGTTGAAGAGCGTCGACTTGCCTGTATTGGGCAGGCCTACGATCCCGCATGCGAATCCCATGAAGCCTATTATACGGTATTCAGGTCTATCCTTGCAAGCAGAGCCCCGAGGAGTTCGCCGGCAATGGAGGCGATCAGCATGTCCTCCTTGCTGAAACCGCCGTCCGGCTTATCTGCGAGGTTGAGCACCCCCTTGATCGTGTCGTCGTGCCGTATCAGGATGCACATGAAGGATTTGGAGGCGTACTTGTCCTTGTTCCGGACCCCGATTTCCTCCTCGATGTCGCTGATGATGAGCGAGGAGTTGCGGGCCAGAACCAGGTTCATGATGCTCTCCTGTTGCGGGTCAACCTGGATGAACGGGTCGTCACCGATATCGGAGTGGTTGTGCGCCTTGAGTTCGAGGTCGCCGGAGGCGGGGTTCCTGATGAAGAGCGAGCAGTACCTGGCGCCGATCACCCGGGGCAGATGGGTGATGACGGCATCGAGCATGGTGGGAACATCCCGGGATGCATTGAGCTCTTTGGCCAGGGCAAGGAGCATGTCGAGGTGGGATTCGTTCATCATTACCTCCGTGGTTTTGTATTCCCCATACCTATCGGCTGTTTCGGAGGGGATTTTTAAGCAAACTTCATTGCCGGGGAGGAACGGCAAAAAAAATATCTCCGGGAATGCACTCAACAGATCGTGAAATTTCAGATTCCTAGGCCATCATGGTTGATTCCTGCACGATCGCGGATCGAATCGGTCCTTGACTTGGCCGGGTGGAATGGATGTATAATTGAATATCTGGTATGTGAGGTGATATTGTTGGAAAAACTCGA
>JBASVF010000315.1:0-3286 GCA_049275795.1 Desulfomonilia bacterium | reverse complement strand
GCCTTTATGAGAACGGGATCGACGTTCCAGGGCCGGTTTGGCCTCTTTTTCTGGATTTTGGGCATCTTTTGAGCCACGCTCTTATCGAAACCATCTTTCATACGCTTTCTCTCCTCGGGTCAGTGTGAAACGATGTCAGGACGAACGTGCGTGCTCCACAGGCCAGTAGGATAACCATAAAAACCCTCAAAAGGCAATCGGCAGGTTCGGGAAAACCTCCCGGATGAACGAGTCGATATCCGCGGCCCCCCGGTTGTTCGGGGCGAACTGGTGGATGGGCATACCCATGCTCGCCGCTTCGGCGATCTTGGTGTCCTGGCGGATTATGGTCTTCATGAGGTACTCGCTGTAATGCTTCTCCAGGGCCTCCCGGGACCTCAGGCAGATGTTGTGCGAGGCATTGAAGTGGTTCAGGAAAATGTAGATGTTCTCCAGCATGAAGTCGAAGTCTTCTTCGATGGTGGCGAGCGTCTCGAAGAGGATCTTGAGCCCGTGATAGGACAGGAAATCCGCCAGCACCGGCACGAAGAGCTCGTTGCTCGCCAGGATGCCGTTGAGGTTGAGCAGCCCGATGGAAGGGGATGCGTCCATGACGATGACGTCGTAGTCGTCTTGGATGGGGGCGAGGCTCTTCCTGAGCCTGAGCTCCCTGGCATTCATTGACGTGAGCGAGAGCTCCACCGGTGAGAGATCGAGGTTCGCCGGGATGAGCTTGAGGTTCTTCATCCTGGTGTCGATGATCACGTCCCGGATGTCCATCCGCTCGATGAGAACGTTGTAGAGCGTGGCGTCGAACGAGCTGTGATCGATGCCCAGGCACTGGGTGAGGTGGCCCTGCGGGTCGAGATCGATCATGAGCACGTTCATCCCGAGCTGCGCCAGCCTGAATGCGTAGAAGGCCGAGATGCTCGTCTTGCCCGTCCCGCCCTTGAAGTTCAGGAAGATCTGCCTGCGCTTCGCGGTGAGAAGGGGCGGCTTGCCGAGCCGCTTGAGGTAGACCGGGATATCCTCGGGCAGGTATGCCCTCATACCGTTTTTCATCCGGGGCTGAGGCAGGGTGCCGTCAGCCTCCATCTTGAGAAGGGCGGCCTTGGAGATGCCGAGCAGCGAGGCGAACTCCTTGGCCGTATACACGGGGGCATCCATACCGCTACATCCTTTCTCTCATCAGTTCCCACCATCCCTGCCACTTGGCCACGATCCATTCGAACTCGTCACCGGTCACGCCCAGCGGCTCTCCGAAGTCCTCTCCGGTGAGGCGCTTCATGGTCTTCACCGCCTGGATCCTCACCTCGACGGAGTCGTCGTCCAGGGTAAGGATCACGTGCTGGACATCCTTCTTGCCGCCCCATATCCCGACCAGCCTCAGGGCGTCCTTGCGGACCCTGGGGTCCTCGTCGCTGAGCGCGGTCCTGACCACGGAATCGATGACCGAGCGGTCGTTCATCCAGAACAGGTAGCTGATCACCCTCCTGCGCACGTAGGGATCGCTGTCCTTGAGCCATTCAAGGCCGTCCTCCACGGTGAAGGCGCCCCGCCTGAACAGGTAGCGGATGGCCTGCATCCTCACCCTGGGGTCGGAATCGGCGGCCGCGTTCCGAAAAATCTCGGTGTAGTCGCCCTCGTCGTTGAACATCACTTCGTAGAGCGCTGCGGCTGTCGGCTTGTCTGCATCCTGAAGGATGGAGGCAATGAGCTGCCTGCTGCAGGAGGGGTCCCTCAGGAGAGCCCTGGCGGCCATTTTCTTGATTTCAGGGTCGATGTCATCGAGATCGCGTAAGATCTGTTCAAAACCTACCCGGTTCAAGAAGCCCTCCGTCATCCTTTGAATCAGGAGTATAAAGAACAAAGCGACCGAGAGTCAAGAACATCGGAAGAATCCGGTTGACCTTTCAGGCAATAGTGCTAGCCTCTAGGAAATGGGCAGGACGCAGACAGCAGAGATCGCTGTCATGTCGGCCATCCCCATGGTGCTCACCTACCGGGTGCCCGAGGGCATGCTGGTCTGCGTGGGCTGCCGGGTCGTGGTCCCGGTGAGGAAGACCGCCCGGGTGGGGATAGCCGTTTCAGTGAACATGGATTCAGAGGACAGTGAGGGGCTCAAGCCCATCGAACGGGTGCTCGATGCGGAGCCCCTCCTCCCGGCAGAGCTCATGGACCTCCTCCTGTGGGCCTCGCGGTATTACCACGCGCCCATGGGAGCGACCCTGGCGCTTGCCTTCCCCCCCTACCTGAGACGGGCCCGCCCGGCGGTGCTGCCGGACGAGCAGAGGATCTTCAGGACCGGCACCGGCAAAGGCGTGGTGGGCAGGAGGCAGCACGAGATCCTCAACGCAGTCCCTGAGCAGGGACTGTCCCTGGAGCGCTTCCGCGAGCTCTTCCCGGGTTGCTCGGGCTCGTTCAAGGCCCTCATCGAGAGAGGGTTCCTGGAGTACCGCCCGTATGTTCCCTCCAGCACCCAGGTGAGCATCCCCGAATCCCCCCTCACACACACGCCCGAGCAGAAGCAGGCCGTGGCAATGATCGGCAGTGCCCTCGAGGAGGGCAGGTTCCGGAGCTTTGTTCTGCACGGAATCACGGGCTCGGGCAAGACCGAGGTCTACCTCTCGTCTGCGGTCAGGGCGCTGGCCATGGGCCGCTCCGTGCTCTACCTCGTGCCCGAGATCGCGCTCACCCCGCAGACCGTCTCCATGATCCAGGAGCGCATCCCGGTGGAGCTGGCTGTGTTCCACTCCGGCTTGCCTCCCGCCGCCAGGGCCCGGGAGTTCCTCAAGGCGGCCCGATCGCGGGTGAGCTTCGTGCTGGGCACGCGCTCGGCCGTCTTCTCCCCCCTGGCAAACCTGGGCCTGATCGTGGTGGACGAGGAGCACGACCAGAGCTACAAGCAGGAGGACGGCATCCCCTACAACGCCCGGGACCTGAGCCTGCTGCGGGCCAGGAACAACCGGGCCGTGGTCGTCCTGGGCTCGGCCACGCCGAGTATGGAGGTGTACCTCAAGTGCACGGCAAAGGACTACACCCTGATCACCATGTCCACCCGCACGGGCGGGGCCAGCCTGCCGGGCATCGAAGTCATCGACATGCGGGGGGTGGGAAACGCCGTCTCCGACCGGCTGGCCCTGGCCCTGGGCGAGACCATGGAGAAGAACGAGCAGGCCCTCCTGTTCATCAACCGCCGGGGGTTTTCCCCGGCCATGGTGTGCCCGGCGTGCGGGCTCGCGCTCAGGTGCATCAGGTGCGACAGGAGCCTCACCTACCATCGCAGGAAGGGATCGGGCGTCTGCCA
>JBASVF010000314.1:0-2027 GCA_049275795.1 Desulfomonilia bacterium | reverse complement strand
AAGCGCATCGGCTGGGCTGCAGTACCGACCAGGTCGCCCGCTACAAGCTCGGCAAGGGGCTGGCGGAAGCCGCGCCCTATGTGCTGCTCCTTTCGGCTACACCCCACCAGGGGAAGACCGATGCCTTCCATCGGCTGATGAACCTGCTGGATGACGATGCCTTTCCGGATATGGACAGCGTCTCCCGCGACCGGGTGGCTCCGTATGTCATCCGTACCGAGAAGCGCAAGGCCATTGATGCCGACGGCAAGCCGCTCTTCAAACCCCGGCGGACGCAGATGGCCCCGGTGGCCTGGGAGAGCCGTCACCAACTGCAGCAGCTTCTCTACGAGGCGGTGACCGACTATGTTCGAGAGGGCTACAACCAGGCCCTGCGCGAGAAGAAGCGCCACATCGGTTTTCTGATGATCCTGATGCAGCGACTGGTGGTCTCCAGCACCCGGGCGATCCGCACCACACTGGAGCGACGGCTCGCAGCACTCAAGGATAGCGAGCAACAAGCCAGTCTGCGCCTGGCGGAGCTGGAAAACGACTCGGAAACCTCAGATGGCTTTGACGAATTGTACGACATGGACGGCCAGGAGTTGCTCGACGAGCTTCTGAAATCCCATGTGTCGGCTCTGAAGAGTGAAAGCAGTCATGTGGAGACCCTGCTCGATGCGGCGGTTCGTTGTGAGCAGGCGGGTCCGGATGCCAAGGCCGAAGCGCTGATCGAGTGGATCTACAAGCTGCAAGCCGAGGAAAACGAACCGGATCTGAAGGTGCTGATCTTCACCGAGTTCGTGCCGACCCAGCAGATGCTGAAGGAGTTTCTGGAAGCCCGGGGAATCTCGGTGGTCACCCTGAACGGCTCCATGGCCATGGAGGAACGTGGGGCAGCCCAGGATGCCTTCCGCAAATCGCACCGCGTATTGGTCTCCACCGATGCGGGCGGTGAGGGTCTGAACCTGCAGTTCGCCCACGTCATCATCAACTACGACATCCCTTGGAACCCGATGCGGCTGGAGCAACGTATCGGTCGCGTGGACCGTATCGGCCAGCCAAAAACCGTACAGGCGATCAATTTCGTATTTGAGGATTCAGTCGAGTTCCGGGTCCGCGAAGTTCTGGAGCAGAAGCTCTCGGTGATCTTCGACGAGTTCGGCATCGACAAGACCGGCGACGTGCTCGACTCGGCCCAGGCCGGTGAGTTGTTCGAGGATGTGTTCGCCTCGGCCATCCTTAATCCTGACGGCATCGAAACCTCCGTCGATCACACGGTGGCCAGGATTCGGGATGAGATCCAGCAGGTGCGCGAGTCCTCCGCCATCTACGGCATCTCCGAAGAGCCGGATGTGCAAACCGCTGAGCGTCTGCGCTCGCATCCGCTGCCCCACTGGGTGGAACGGATGACGGTGGGCTACCTCAATTCACACGGCGGCGCAGCCAGTCGCAAGCGCTCATGGTGGGATCTGAATTGGCCGGATGGCCAGGAACACCGCAAAGCCGTATTCAGCGCTCGGGAAGCGGATCGTCTAACCGACGCAACCCTGCTCAATCTCGAAAACAGCCGTGTCCGTGGTCTTGCCCTGAACCTGCCCCAGGTCGCGGCAGGTCAGCCATTGCCGTGCGTTACCGTAAGCGGGCTGCCAGCCAGCATCTCCGGACTCTGGGGGCTCTTTGAGATCCGCCTTCAGGCCGGAATGCACCAGAAGACACAACTCCTGCGCATCCCCATGGTGCGGCGTGGCTATGTCAGCGTGTTTTTGAGCGAGGAAGGCAAACTGTTTCTGCCCACGGCCCGGCATATCTGGGATGCGCTGCAGACAGCGGAAGCCGAGGTGCAAGCCACCCTCGGGCAGGATGACTCTATCACCGCCCATGAGCGTTTGCAGATTGCTGCCGAACAGGCCGGACAGGAGCTATTCGATGCCCTGCAGCAGGCGCACCTCGCCTCGGTGAACAGGGAAGAGGAACGCGGCATGGTCGCCTTCACCTCTCGGCGCAAGGCCATCGAACGAGTTGGGCTGCCCGAAGTGCGCCAGTAC
>JBASVF010000313.1:0-14358 GCA_049275795.1 Desulfomonilia bacterium | reverse complement strand
GCTCTTCGGGGCGGATCACGCCAACGTCCAGCCCCACTCGGGCTCACAGGCGAACATGGCGGTCTACTTCTCCATCCTCGAGCCCGGCGACACGTACCTGGGCATGAGCCTGCCGCACGGCGGGCACCTGTCCATGGGCTCTCCCGTGAACTTCTCCGGCAAGATCTACAAGGTGGTGCCCTACGGCGTGCGCGAGGACACCCACCGCATCGACTACGACCAGGTGCGCTCCCTTGCCAAGCAGCACAGGCCCAAGCTCATCGTGGCAGGGGCCAGCGCCTATCCCCGCATCATCGACTACCCGGCCTTCCGCGAGATCGCCGACGAGGTCGGCGCCTACTTCATGGGCGACCTGGCCCACATAGCCGGACTGGGGGCGGCCGGCCTCCATCCGAGCCCCGTGCCCTACGCCGACTTCGTGACCACCACCACCCACAAGACCCTGCGCGGGCCCCGGGGCGGCATGGTGCTCTGCAGGCAGGAGCATGCCAAGACCCTCAACTCGAAGGTGTTCCCGGGCCTGCAGGGAGGCCCGCTCATGCACGTGATCGCGGCCAAGGCCGTCGCGCTCAAGGAGGCCATGACCCCGGAGTTCAAGAAGTACCAGGAACAGATCGTGGCCAACGCCAAGGCCCTGGCGGAGGGACTCATGTCGCGCGGGTTCTCGCTCGTCTCCGGCGGCACCGACAACCACCTCATGCTCGTGGATCTCACCAACAAGGACGTCACGGGCAAGGACGCCGAGGCCTTCCTCGACCAGGCGTGGATAACGGTCAACAAGAACACCATCCCCTTCGAGACCAGGAGCCCGTTCGTCACCTCGGGCATCCGCCTGGGCACCCCGGCGCTCACCACCCGGGGCATGAAGGAGGGCGAGATGGAGGAGGTAGCCTCGTTCATCGCCCGGGTCATCGACTCCAAGGGCGATCCGGCCGTGATCGAACAGGTGCGCGCAGATGTCGAGACTCTCTCCGGGCGATTCCCCATTTACGGAGGCCTGGGATAACCCATGCGCTGCCCAAGGTGCACCGGGCTCGAGGACCGGGTCATCCAGTCGAGGATAAGCCGGGACGGGAGCTCCATCCGGCGCAGGAGGGAATGCGTCCGCTGCTCGTACCGCTTCACCACCTACGAGAAGATCGAGGAATCCATGCCCATGGTGGTCAAGAAGGACGGCAGGCGGGAGGCCTTCGACCCGAACAAGGTCATCGCCGGAATCACCACGGCCTGCGAGAAGAGGCCCGTGAGCATCGAGGACATCGAGGCGATCAAGGACTCGATCATGTACGACATCCAGGCCCGCGGTGATCGCGAGATCCCCTCGTCCTACATCGGCAAGCGGGTCATGGAGGCCCTGCACCGGCTCGACCCGGTGGCGTACGTGCGCTTTGCCTCCGTGTACCGTGAGTTCAAGGATGTCAGCGAGTTCATGGAGGAGATCCGGGGGTTCGACAGGAAGGGATCATGAAGGGCGATTCCCGGTACATGCAGCGGGCTGTCACACTGGCCCGCAAGGGCCTCGGCCGAACGGCACCCAACCCTCCGGTGGGTGCCGTGGTCGTCAGTGGCTCCCGGATCGTCGGTGAGGGGTTCCACCCCAGAGCCGGGGAACCCCATGCCGAGGTCTTTGCACTGAGGCAGGCCGGTGATGCCGCCAGGGGCGCAACCCTCTATGTCACCCTGGAGCCCTGCTCCCACCACGGCAGGACCCCGCCCTGCGTGGACGCGGTCCTGGAGGCGGGCATCGCCCGCGTGGTCGTGGGCTCAGTCGATCCCAACCCCCTGGTGGCCTGTAGAGGGATCCGGGCCCTTCGCTCGCAGGGTGTCAAGGTGGAGGTCGGTGTATCCCGCAGGCAGACCGCCGAACTCATCAAATGGTACGCCTCGTGGGTGGAGAAGGGGCGCCCCTACGTGATCGCCAAGGCCGCCATGACGCTCGACGGCAGGATCGCCGCACCCTCGGGCGACTCCCGGTGGATCAGCTCCGAGGAGTCGAGGGCCCTGGTGCACGTGCTCAGGGACCGGGTCGACGGCATCCTCGTGGGCATCGGCACGGTGGTCGAGGACAACCCCCTGCTCACCTGCCGGAAGTCCGAAGGCAGGGATCCCCTGCGGATCGTGATCGACCCCGGGTACCGGGTTCCCGCCGCCTCGCACTGCCTGGGCGAGCGCGCCGTGATCCTCACCGCGCGTGACCCGGGGGAGCGGCCCGAGATCGTTAGGACAGGAAGCCGGGTCATCCGGCTCTCGGCCGACAGGGAGCAGCGGTTTTCCTGGGAAGACATCCTCTCTACGCTCGGGCGGATGGGGCTGCATGCCGTGCTCGTGGAGGGCGGCAGCGCCGTGCTCTCCGGCCTTATCCGCTCGCGGCTGGTGGACGAGCTGCTCGTCTTCATCGCGCCCAAGCTTCTGGGCGGAGGCGTTCCCCTGGTGTCGTGGGAGGCTCCCGGCACCATTGCAGAGTCGCTCCCCCTCGTGGTATCAGGGGTAAGGCTCATCGGCGGTGACGTGCTCGTCTCGGCCCGCCTGGCGGAGGACTGACGTGTTCACAGGCATTATCGAATCGATGGGAACGGTTCAGAGCATCCGGCCCTACCGGCAGGGATACGAGCTCTGCGTGGATGCCGGCATCGATCTCTCGCACGACAGCCCGGGCGACAGCATTGCCGTGGACGGCGTCTGCCTCACGGCCACCGCCCTGGAGGGCTCGCGCTTCATTGCCGTGGCCTCTGCGGAGACGGTCTCCCGCTCCACCCTGGGTGAGCTCAAACCCGGCTCCCGGGTGAACCTCGAGCGTGCATTGACCCTTTCCACCAGGGTCGGGGGCCACCTGGTGCTGGGCCACGTGGATGCCGTGGGCGTGATCCGGAAGATGGAGCAGGCCGGCGAGTCAATCCGGGTGGGCATCGCCTATGACCGCAGGTTCTCGCTCTACCTGATCGAGAAGGGCTCGATCGCCGTAGACGGGATCTCGCTTACGGTCAACGAGCTCTCCGGCGATGTCTTCGAGGTCAACATCATCCCCTTTACCGCGGGTTCGGTTTCCTTGACACTGAAAAAACCGGGTGCTAGGGTTAACCTGGAATTCGACGTGATCGGCAAGTACGTCGAGAGGCTCCTCAACCGCGAAGGCGGAACCTCTTTCGAGGAGCTCTTGAAGAAACAGGGATATCTATAAGGAGTAGCACCATGCCCACATGCACCGTTGAGGAAGCGATCCAGGAACTCAGGCAAGGAAGAATGATCATCCTCGTCGACGACGAGGGACGCGAGAACGAAGGCGACCTTACCATGGCCGCGGAGTTCATCACTCCAGAGGCCATCAATTTTATGGCAAAGTACGGCAGGGGGCTCATCTGCCTGGCACTCGACCCCGGGATCGTGGACCGGCTCGATCTGCCCCTGATGGTCAGGGACAATTCCAGCAAGTTCGGGACCGGGTTCACGGTCTCCATCGAGGCCAAGCGCGGGGTGACCACGGGCATCTCGGCCGCGGACCGCGCACACACCATCCGGACCGCGATTGCAGACGGCACCGGCCCCGGCGATCTGGCGCGTCCGGGCCACGTGTTCCCCTTAAGGGCGCGCGAGGGCGGGGTGCTGGTTCGCACCGGCCAGACCGAGGGTTCGGTGGACCTCTGCAGGATGGCGGGCCTGAAGCCCGGTGCGGTCATCTGCGAGATCATGAACGACGACGGCACCATGGCCAGGAGGCCCCAGCTGGAAGCTTTCTCGCGCGAGCACGGCATCAAGATCTGCACCATCGCCGATATCATCGCTTACCGCATGAGGAACGAGATCCTGGTCAGGGAGGTGGTGCGGGTTCCGCTGCCCACTCCGTATGGGGATTTCGAGCTCATCGGCTTCGAGAACGATGTCGACCAAAAGGAGCACGTGGCGCTGGTGAAGGGCGAGATAACCCCTGACGAACCCGTGCTGGTGAGGGTGCACTCAGAGTGCCTCACGGGCGACGTGTTCCACTCGGCGCGTTGCGACTGCGGAGACCAGCTGCACCGGGCCATGGAGATGATCGAGGAGCAGGGCAGGGGCGTGATCGTGTACATGCGCCAGGAGGGACGGGGCATAGGCCTGATCAACAAGATCAAGGCATACCACCTCCAGGACAACGGCCGCGATACCGTGGAAGCCAACGTGGAGCTCGGGTTCGCGCCCGACCTGCGCGACTACGGCCTGGGCGCCCAGATCCTGGTGGCCCTGGGGGTGCGCAAGATGCGCATCATGACCAACAACCCCAAGAAGATCATCGGCCTGGAGGGCTACAGCCTCGAGGTCATCGAGCGGGTGGCCATCGAGATACCGCCCACCGAGGAAAACAAGAGATACTTGAGGACTAAGAAGGAAAAGATGGGTCATATACTGGAGGTCGTGTAGATGGCTGGTGTGATTGAAGGAAAATTAATCGGCAAGGGCAGGAAGGTGGCGATCGTTGCCAGCAGGTTCAACGACTTCATCACCGCGCGGCTCATCGAGGGCGCCTTGGATGCATTGAAGCGCCATGGTGTCGAGGAGAAGGACATCACGATCCACCGGGTTCCCGGGGCCTTCGAGATTCCCCCCGTGGCCAAGAGGATCGCCCTGGCCGGGAAAGCCCACGGCGTCATCTGCCTCGGGGCGGTGATCAGGGGCTCGACGCCCCATTTCGACTACGTGGCCTCCGAGGTGAGCAAGGGGGTCGCCCTGGTATCCCTGGAAGCTCCCTGCCCCGTGATCTTCGGCGTGCTCACCACGGACTCCATCGAGCAGGCCATCGAGCGGGCCGGCACCAAGTCCGGGAACAAGGGCTTCGATGCCGCCATGGCGCTGCTGGAGATGATGGATCTCTATGCGCAGATCTGAAAACGGGTATGAGACTCCGCACAAAGGCACGAGAGATCGCACTGCAGTACCTGTACCAGGTCGACATCACCAAGAATCATACCCCCGAGACGCTCGGGGACTTCATCGAGCATTTCGTCGAGGACAGGGACGTGGTCCCCTATGCCCGTGATCTCATCGACGGGGTCTACTCTCACCTCGACAGCATCGACGAGCTCATCGAAAGGGCATCGAACAACTGGACCATCAGCCGCATGTCCACCACCGACCGCAACATCCTCCGCATCGCCACCTACGAGCTGGCCTTCAAGGACGACATTCCCTACAAGGTCGCCATCAACGAGGGGATCGAGCTCGCCAAGAAATTCGGTTCTCCCCGCTTTCCCGCCTTTGCCAACGGCGTACTGGACAGGGTGCGTACCGAGGTGAGCGCCAATGAAAATCCTGGTTGATCCCAGCGCCTCCGGATGCCTGCCCAGCGGGTTCCCGGTCCTGTGGCTCTTCAGCGACGAGCAGCCCCTGAGGGGCCTTACCGGCCTCTTGGACTGGAGGCTCGATGCCGCACTCTCACGGCTCTTCATGGCGGGAACCATCACCGGGCGCTGGGAGGAGAAGGTGCTCCTGTGGGGGCTCGACGGCTGCCTGCCCGAGGGTGCCCTCCTGATGGGGCTGGGGCCCGAGGGTGAGTTCGGGGCGGACAGGACTCGCGAGGCCGGCCGGCTCATGGCCCGCACCCTGGCAAAGCTCGGCAGGCGTGCCGCCTGCATGACCCTGCCCGGAGACGGCACCGGCCGTTTCGATGCCAGCACCACAGCCGAGCACTTCCTCTTCGGTCTCATCTCAGGCTCGGAGGGCGCGGATCTCGTCCCCACCTTCCTCTGCGGCCCGGATACCGTGGACGAAACGCTCCTGGGCTTTCAGAAAACAAAGGTCTCGCTCAAGGGCCGGCTCTCGGCCGATATCGTCCTGGTCCAGCGGTGAACGTGACGGGTACCGGGGAACCGGGCGGTCTTGGCTGCACGATCCCCACACCTGTGGAATCCTGATCTTTGCGGCCTGCTTGCCCCTGAACCCCCATGCCACGGCCGCCCCGCAAGGGAAGGAAATGCCCTGCGCGGATGAGAGGCGGGCCCTACCGCAGGAGATTCCTCACCTTGGTGCGCTCCATGATGATGTCTCTCTGCCTTGCGCCGGTGATGTCGAGCCCGTCCGCGTTCATGAGTGTCAGGTCGACCTTCTCGAGGACAGAGTCCTTCATCAGCACATTCTCCAAGGATACGGCGGTGAAGGATGCGCCGGTGAGGTCCGCGCTGTTCATGCTCGTCCTGGAGATCCTGCTCAGTGCAAAGGAGCACTCCTTCAGCGTGCACCTGTCCAGGATGCACGACTCGATCGTGCAGAAGTGGAGATTGGCCTTCTCGAAATCGCACCCGGTAAGATCGAGGCCGCTGAACAGGGAGTAGACGATCGACGATCCTGCAAACCGCGACGAGGAGAGGTCCAGGCCTTTCAGGGTGACCCGCAGGAACCGGCTGTTCAGGGCGGTGATCCTGGTCAGGCCGCACGTGCTCAGGTCCACGTCCTTCAGGGTGATCTCGGATAAGTACGCCCCGGTGAAGTCGGTCTCGGACAGGATCGCACCCTCGAGGCTCACCCGCTCGAGGTGTGCTTCCTGGAGGCTGGCGCCGGAGAGATCGGCGTTTCTCAGGTCCGATCCCCTCAGGTTCGCCCCGCCTAGGTCGAGCCCGCTCAGGTCGAGCCCCCGCAGGTCCTCGCCTTCGACCGCCTGGCCCGAGAAGATGGCATTATAGAGTTTTTCCCTGTCGTATGGGGGCATTATTCAGACTCCAGGTATTCCTTGATCTCGGGGAGCATGACGAACTCGGACTCCACGATCTCGCCGTTCTGCAGGGAAAACTGGGTCTTCGTCCGTGGCTCTCTCACCTCTCTTGCAGCCTTGCCGATCATGATCATGGTGCCCTCGTTCACCACGCCGTCAACATAGATGTTCCCGGAGTGTACGGCGTTGAGCTTATTGGTGAGCTCGTTGATCCTGGCGTCCATGGACCAGAGGTTGTGCCTCAGGGTCTCCATGGCATCGAGGATCTTCTGGTAGAGCTCTTCCTGCTGCCGGGAGAGAGAGCCCTTGGCCTTCATGTTTCTGAGCTTTCCCAGGGAGGAGGACAGCTTGAGGAAGTCGCCGATCCTCTCGACGACCTCCTGCCGGCGCTGCTCCCGCTCGCTGCAGAGCGCCGGGTTCTGGCCGATGATCAAGCGGGTATCTACGGGGCTCGAGATGTTGCCCGTGGTGTGGCAGTAGATCCAGGACTCCGACGAGACCGTGCTTCCCGTGATCCATCCCTGGGGATTCCTGATTATTACGGGCCCTCCCGCCGTGACCTGGCTGTTGCGGATATAGTCCTCCACGACGATCTCCTTGACGGCCTTGACGTGTGCGTCCTGGATGAACTTGGCCCGGATGCTGCCCCCGGCGGTGATCACAGCCTTTTCCTGCCCGAGGACGCCCCCGGAGATCCTGATATTGCCATTGGAATTGATGACGACCCTGCCCACGCTCATGGCCACGGTCACGTCCTCGAGGGCATGGATCTCGTAGCCGTCGCCCACCTCTCCGTTGACGACCACCGAGCCGTTGAAGCGGATATTGCCCGTAGAGGAATCCACCTTTTCGACCATGTATACCGGCTCGACGTTCACCGCGGAGTCAGTCCAGACCACCATCCCGTCGATTCCTGCCAGTAGCTTGCACCCGTCCTCGGATACCTCGGTGTTGTTTCCCTTGGGCAGTTTTGCCGGAGCGCCCACCTTCCCCAGGATCTCCTCACCCCTGACCGATATCCCGCTCTTGCCGTTTTCGGGCGGAACCAGTTCGCACAGGAGATCTCCCTTGGAGACGTTCTGGATGAGGTTCATATCCCTGATGTTGACCCTGCCGCGCACGTCTTCCTTGAGGTTGGCCTTGGGGTCGCCCTTGTTGAAGTGATAGAGCACGTAGCCGTCTTTCCCCTCGCCGGGCGGCTCGCCATTGGCGATCGTGATCCACTTGCCCAGGGGCTTTTCCTCGACGATCTGGCGGAGCACCTCGTCCCAGACGCCGCGGGTCACTCCCTGTTTCTGCAGTGCATCGTAAAGGTCGGAAAGCTGTATGGAGGTCACTTCCTGGTCAGGCGCCGCAGGGACGACCCTCATGCTCGCGAGGAGCCCCCCCTGGGTTACGCTCACTTCTACGGTGTAGTTTTTTTCCACAAGAGGTGGGTTCGGTTCTTCATGTGAAAAACTTGACGACCGGAAACGCCCTGAGGCACCAAGAGGCGGAAGCGAGCCGCCGGGCGCTTTGGCAGGGAAAATCCGCTTGACTCGCCTCCTTGCTTTCATTAGGTTTTTTTAACGTTCTCGAAAGGGATGGGTGAGGGGAATGAGGATCGATGATATCGCCTCCCTGGATGTCAAGGGGTTTCTCGACCACGGAGAAGGGATCAGGCTCTACGAGGTGGCCCGCGAGGCAAGCGCACGGGGGCCCTGCCTGGAGATCGGAGGCTACTGCGGCAAGTCCGCCCTCTACCTGGGGCTCGGATGCAGGGCGGGTGGGGGCGTCCTCTTTTCCATCGACCACCACCGGGGTTCCGAGGAGCAGCAGAAAGGGCAGGAGTACTTCGACCCGGATCTCTACGACGAGGCTCAGGGCAGGGTGGACACCTTCCGGCACTTCCGCAGGACCATGGAGACGGCCGGCCTCGAGGACACGGTGGTGCCCATCGTGGCCCCCTCGGAGGTGGTCGCGCGCATGTGGGCCACGCCCTTGAGCATGGTGTTCATCGACGGGGGCCACAGCTATCCCACGGTGTTCGTGGACTACACCTCGTGGATGCCGCACCTAATGCCCGGGGGATACCTGCTGATCCACGACATCTTCACCGATCCGGCCGAAGGCGGCCTGGCGCCGTACTACGTCTACCGGCTGGCCCTTGCTTCCGGGCTCTTCGAGGAGCTGCCGCGGTTCAAGACCCTGGGCATCTTGAGGAGGCTCAAGGTCGGCTCGGTGCCCGAGGAGATCAGGCGGCTACGCGATTTCTAGCCGGTCCACGCTGCGGTTGTGGGTCCAGTAGAGCCGCGAGCTCATGCCATTGGAGTCGACCTTGAGGCACCCGCTATCCAGGAGGGTCTGTATCGTCCAGGAAACGAAGGGAAGGTCGAACCCGGTTCTTTCGGCCAACTGCTCCAAGAAGAGCTCCGCAGAGTCCCTGCCCTTGCCGTCGGGCGAGCTGAGCTCCTCGATGATGTCCTCGCTCAGCAGCTTGAAGATGAGGTTCATCTTCTTCTTGCCCATCACCAGGAGATCCTCGTAGGCCGTGGTCGCCCGTTTCTCGTAGCGCTTGAGAACCTCCTGCCACTCCTCGTCCAGGATCTTTTCGTGCGCATGCACGAACGCCTCGATGTCGGACGGGCTCACCTTCGAGGTGCGCACCACAGCGTGGTTGGCGTCATAGAGCGCCCAGTCGTCGGTGAGGATCTCGAGGTCGTACTTGTCGATCTCCTCACGTACCGAGGTCCCGGGGAAGGGGGCCAGCATGTGGTACCCGTAGAAGATATCGAGCTCCTCGGCAAGACGGGCCGTGTCGGCGAGGGTCTCCGGAGTCTCGCCCGGAAGGCCCACCATGAATGATGCGTGGGTGGTGATGCCCGCTTCCTTGCAGAGCCGGGTGGCCTCCCTGGCCTGCTCGATCGTGATTCCCTTCTTGATGGTCTTGAGCATGCCCGGGTTACCGGACTCGATGCCGAAGCTGATGGCGTCGCACCCCGCCTGTTTCATGATCTGAAGGATCTCCCGGTCCACGGTGTTCACCCGGGCGAAGGCGCTCCATTCGAACCGGACCCCGCGCTTGAGAATCTCTTCGCACAGGGCGAACACCCGCTGCTTGCTGGCGGTGAACAGGTCATCCGCAATGTTGATCCTTGTAAATCCCAGGGCGAGGACCTGCTCGATCTCGTCCACCACGAGCTTGGGGCTCCTGAACCTTCCCTTCTGCCCTACCATGCGCCTGCCGAGGCAGAAGATGCACCGGTTCGGGCAGCCCCTGCTCGTGATGAGGCTCACCGGGTAGCCTAGTGCCAGGTATCGCGAGATGGGCAGCAGGTGCCGGGAGGGAAACGGCAGCGAGTCGAGGTCCTCGATGAGGGGCCTGGCCGGGGTCCTGAAGGGAACCCCGTCCTTGCGGAAGGCGATGCCCCGGACCTTCTCCCACTCGCCCGGCTCGTCGAGGATGGGCACGAGCTCGGCCAGGGTATGCTCGCCTTCTCCCACCACGATGAGGTCGAGCTCGGGGAAGTTCCTCAGCGTGTTCTCCACGTCGAAAGAGACGTGGGGGCCGCCCATCATGGTGACGATCCGGTGATCGTATCGCTTGACGTCGCGGATGATGCCGATGGCCTGGGGAAAGTTCATGGTCACTGAGTTGGTGCCCACCACCTGGGGCTGGAAGGCATCCAGGGCGCTGGCCAGCTTCTCGGGGGTGTACTTGCTCACGATGTAGTCGAGGATCCTCACCCGGGCGCCGGCGGCTTCGCATGCAGCAGCCACGTATGAAAGGCCCAGGGGAGGAGAAGGGGCTTCTTCCAGGGGATAGGGCGATGCGATGAGCGCGATTCGCATGAAGCTACTCCTTTATCTCTTTCCGGGGAAAGGCAATGGACTTCAGCCACCCCAGGAGCGTGTTCCCCGCGAGCATGGACCGGTCGATCTGCTCGATGTCCCGGGCGAGCTTCTCGGAATCGGCGAACCAGTCTTCCCGGGTCCTGAAGGGGCCGCTCGGATCCAGTTCGCGCACGGGCCGGGCGGGATTGCCGGCGGCCACGGTGTTGGCCGGGATGCTCCTCGTCACTACCGAGCCCGCGCCGATGATGCTGTTGTCCCCGATGGTGACACCCTTGCACACGATGGCGCTGTCGCCGAGCCATACGTTCTTGCCGATGACCACGGGCGCCGTGCCCCCGATGTAGTCGGTGCGGTCATAGATGCCGTGCCAGTCGGCATCGGTGATGTACACGCCGCTGGCCATCATGGTGCTGTCGCCGATGGTCACACCCGTTGCCGAGCTGATGCGCACACCGGGGCAGATGAGGCAATACTTGCCGATGCTGATGAATCCCCGGTCCTTGTGCGCTGACCAGATCGTGAGCCTGACCTTGTGCTCCGGGGTGGTTATGACGTTCGCATGGTCGCCCAGGTCGATGGGTCCGCCGAACACGTGCACGTGCCAGGGCTTCATGAAGGTACAGTTCTTCCCGAAGTGCCGGAACTGGGGCTGGAGAAAATGCCGGGTATACCAGTCCCTGAGCAGGAGGTCGAGCTTCTTGAGGTAGTATGGCCGGTAATCCCTGATCAACGAACTTATGCCCTCATGTCCTGCATGTGCGAGCAGAATGCTTCCTTGATGCTGAAGATGGGGTGCCTCTTTTTGAGAAACCGGTACATGGGCGTCTTCTGCCCTTCCTTCCAGAAGGAATGGTTGAAGATCTGGGATGCGGGCGTGATGTGGTAGAGCGCATCGGCAGCCATCATGACCACTGCGTTGGTCCAGCTGTACTTCTCTTCGGGCCAGATCACCATGTCGGGGAAGGTGATGCCGCAATAGTAGCTGCCGTCTTCGTGCCTCTTGTTCAGGATCCACATGAGCAGTGTCTCGGCCAGATCGGGACTGCCCATGGCAGCCAGTGCGATGATGAGCTCGGAGGATTCCGCCATGGTGATCCAGGGGCTGTCGGAGACGCACCTGACTCCCAGGCCCTCTACCACGAACTTGTTCCAGTACTTGTCGATCCTCTTCTTTGCCTCCATGCCGGTCAGAGCGCCTGAGAGCACCGGGTAGAACCAGTCCATGGAGTAGCGTGACTTGGTCTTGTCGAAGAGGTACCTGCGGTAGCGGATCGCGTCTTCGAGGCGCCTGAGGGCAATCTGCCAGCCGGGTCTGCTCTCGCCCAGGAGCAGGGCGAGGACCAGGGCGCACTTGAGGCTCATGTAGACCGAGCACGAGCCTGTCAGCAGGCTCAAGGGGTCGATGCGGCCCTGGGGGTTCCTGGCCCAGTAGATCTCGCCGCCCGGGCCTTGGAGCTCCACCGCGTAGTCGATGCCCGCGGATACCGTGGGCCAGATGTATTCAAGAAAAGCCCGGTCCTGGGTGATGAGATAGTAGTAGAACACCCCCACCGCGATGTACGACGACTGGTTCGATTCTCTCGTGGTGTCTTCGGGGACGCCCCCGCGGTAGGCGGAGTACCAGCTCCCGTCGGGAAGCTGATTTGATGCGAGCCACTCGAAGGCGCGCCTGGCCTGCTCGAGATAGCCCCCGATGGACAGCCCGATGGCCGCCTCCACGTGGTCCCATGGATCGGTCTTGCCCCCGGGGAACCAGGGGATCTCGCCGGTGGGCAGCTGGGTTTCGGCTATGGACGCCGCCAGGACGTCGATCTCTACCGGTTGGGTCAGCCTGTTGCAGGACGGGAATTCAACCTCCATATTCGTCACCTTTCCTCAGATAGACTACGATGCTCTTCGCAATAACAGGGTTCAAAACCCGGTCGAGCAACCGGGTAAAAAGGGGTTTCTTCATGATGTCCCACACCAGGAAGCGGTGATAGAGCTTGACGAGCGGGAAATCGTCGTTCTTGTGTCCCACCAGGCATTTCAGCCACCAGTAGGGGGTGTGCAACGAGTGCGCCCAGGCGGTGCCTACACAGGTAGCACCGGCCTCCTCGAGCAGGCCGATGAGCTCTTTCTTGCGGAAGATGCGGATATGGCCGCCTTTCTCGTTGTGGTAGTCATAGGAGAGCGCCCAGCAGATGCGCTCGGGGAGATACCGGGGCACGCTCACCACCAGGGACTTGCCCGGCTTGAGCACGCGGACGATTTCGCTTACCGCCTGCCGGTGGTCCGGGATGTGCTCAAGCACCTCGGAGCATATGACCACGTCGAACACCTCGTCCTTGAACGGGAGCCGGGTGATGTCGCTTACGCTCACCAGCTTCATCCCCCCGCCGTCCTCGGCGGCATGGACCATGCTGTTGAGCGTACGGTCAGCGGTGAGCGCGTCCTTCTTGCTCATGTCGATACCCACCACGTGGACGTCGGGGCGGCGGAAGGCCTCGCACATGTGCCGCCCGGCGCCGCACCCGGCGTCGAGCACCCACGAGTTCCTGGGGAGGTCGATCCTCGAGAAATCAACAGTGAGCACCAATTGCCTCCCGGTAGACGTCCACGACCTTGCTCGCCGTGTTCGTCCAGGTAAAATGCCTCTTTACCCGCTCATAGCCCGCCCTGGCCAGGGCCTCTCTCTTTTCGGGGTTGTCGAGCAGGTCGACGATGGCCTTCTCGAGCGCCTTCGCATCGCCCGGCGGCACGAGGACGCCCGCGTTTCCCACCACCTCGAGCAGCGCACCCCCGGTGGTGCTGATCACCGGCACCCTGCACGCCATGGCCTCTCCCGCGGGCAGGCCGAAGCCCTCATAGAGGGAAGGCACCACCGCCATGGTGGCCCTGGCATAGTAGCCGGCGAATTCCGAGTCGGGGATGCGCCCGGTGAAGGTGATGAATTCCTGGGCGTCCAGGCTCTTTACCAGACGTTCGATGGTTCCGTTCTTTCTCGGGGTGCCGATGACCGTGAGCGTCACGTCGCGGTACTTGCGGATCGATGCGACCGCCTCGATGAGAAAACGCAGGCCTTTGAGCGGCGTATCAGCGCTGTTGGTGACCATGATCTGGTTCTCCGCACGCTTGAAGCCCTTGGCCGGGTGGAAGATGTCGGTGTTGATGCCGTTGGCCACCACACGGAACTTGGAGGCCGGGATGGCGAAGTCTCTGCTGATGTCGTTCCGGGACGCCTCGGAGACCGTGATGATGTGCGAGAGCCTCCTGGAGACACGCTTCTGCATGTTGATGAAGGAGTACCACCTCCTCACCTGGAGCCTCTTCCACCAGAGGTCCTTGGTGCTGAGCTCCATGTCGCGGTCCACGGTGATCGGGTGGTGGATGGTCGCGATGGTGGGCACCCCGATTGCCTGGATGCCGAGCAGGCCATAGGCCAGGCACTGGTTGTCGTGGAAGATGTCGTAGTTCCGGGCGTTCTTTCGCATGAAATTCCATACGCGCAGCCCCGAGGTAAAGGGCTCGGGGAAGCCGCCGCTGCATACGCTGAGCCATTCGATGAGGTTTACCGGCGAGCTCAGCTCCCTGAGGCTCGGTACCCGGAAGAGCTGGTCCGGGTTGTACAGGTCGAGGCTCGGCAGCTTGTGAAGTGTGACTCCCTCATCGACTATGGGATACGGCGGCCCCGAGACCACGTCGACCTTGTGGCCCAGGTCTGCGAGCGCCTTGCTCAACCTCCTCGTATAGACTCCCTGCCCGCCGCACGTAGGATTGCCCCGGTAGGTGAACAGGCAGATCCGCAAGGGGTGATCATCGGCTTCCCTTATTCTTGGTGCAGCGGAAATCTTTCTGCCCTGAGTATT
>JBASVF010000312.1:0-2334 GCA_049275795.1 Desulfomonilia bacterium | reverse complement strand
TCTTCAGATTCAGAAAGGCAGGTATGTCCACTCCTTTCAACTCAAAAGTACGCTTCCGTGTGATGAACCATTATTATACCATATAACATTTCAAATCATTACTGCCCAAGTTTCGTATGCTTACGTGAGGAAGGTAGATGTTATTAGATTTATCACCTTTCAAAGTTTTTTCATAGTTCATACGTCAAATCTCCAACATTCATTCATTTTAACAAGGAATATGCATGTCCAAATCAAGAGCTTTCACCCCGAGAATGAAATTTACGTTCCCGATCTACTCTTGAGAAGTACAGGGCAGTGTCGCGAGAATGACGATAATCCTATTGATGCACCCAAGACCACGAAAACTTTTTTCATAAACCCCTCCTTGATGATATGTTCTTTTCTCTCTGTGTTCAGGCGAGCACCAAAAAGGATGATCTTATTACACTTGTTTTTGGCTGGTTGGAAGGCTATAGCGACAGAAGTATGTCGTAAAAAATGTGTTCCGGGTGTTTGCTTGACCGGGCGTTCCGCCGTATAGTTATGCCATGAAATCATGAAATGAAGAGGAGTATTTCCATGACCGACGATTCACAAAGAGTGGTTACACGTCGGCTCGATTCTGATCCATTTCATCACCTGCTCGGTTGAGGAGACCATGATGTGCCTGAAGCCCTGGCTTTCACATGTTTGGGTCATCAGTCCCCCCAAAGTAAACGGGTAGGTGCTGGAGGATTTCCGGACATGACCAGCCTGGCAGGGATCGGCGTTATGATGCTGATCAGATAGTAACCTCTTCCCCGTCAGATACCGACAGCACATTGTCAAAGAGTTCGTGGAACCTCTCCGGCTGGAACGTGTGGACTGGGATGATCTTCCGAGGTTTGAGCTCCCTGACCACGCGCTGAAGCGCCCGGATGTCGGCATGACCGCTGGTGTGGATCTCTACGAGCTGCATCCTGTGCCTGGCCATGAATTCCAGCATAGGCTTCATGGATTCCTCTTCGAGATAGCCCCTCCACAGAGAGTAGATCACTGTCGCACCTTCTAGCGCATTTATGCACTCGATGTCCCTCACCATCGACGATCGCATCATCATGGCATACTTCGACGGGTTTTCAGACAACTGTTCCGGTGTGATCTTGAACCTGTGGAACATGTCCATGATATCCAGCCTGCCGATCCGTTCCAGGCGCCTGCATAGAGACAAGGGATAGAAGACCCTGATATTCCTGAAAGCAGAGGATGGATACGGGATGCCGGCAAGATCTTTTAGCCGGCTGAGGATGTATGCGGTGTAGAGGTCAACTACCAGAATTCTCTCGGAGCTTCGTGCGGCCTTGTAGAAAGAGACGATCCGGTCGATGTTCTGAGAAGACTGCACGATGAAGACGATGTGCGCCGCCCCTTCGAGTGTATCGCGGATTTCCTTCTCCACTTCGTGCTCGCTTTTCTGCTTGTGATCCTCTCCTGCCACGAGCGTTCCCTCCAGGATGAGCACATCCGCGCCTCGCGGTGCACGGTGAAGAAACATCTCGAGCGCTCCGGGCTTTCTCCCATGATTTCTGAAGTCGGCCGAATAGATGACCCTCTTTTCCCCGTCTTTGATGACAAAGGCATAGGAATCGAACGCAGAGTGATCCATGAGAAAAGGGGTTATCTCAAACGGCCCTGCATGAAACGGCCTGCCGGCGGAGAACGTTGCGTGGTTTTCCGCGTTCAAGCTCTCACCGGAAAACAGGCCTGTGATTTCAATGAGCCGCCTGGTTCCTTCGCCCATATAGCGCCTGATGCCTTGGTGCAGATGACATGCAAACCCGTAATGGTCGAGGTGGGCGTGGGATATGACGATGCCTTCCACTGATTCGTCGAGCGTGTCCCATTGATAGACGCCGCTGATGCGGGGGAGTATGCCTGTATCGAGCAACTCCCTACCGGATGGGCTATTGCCGCCGCCGAAACCGGTACGCCCACCGCCGGGGCCCACGAGCGGAATTCCCAGGTCGAAGAAGATCCTTCTCCCCCTGCTCTGTAGCTCTATGCAGTTGCCCCCGATCTCACGGGTTCCGCGGTGTATCGTTAGTTTCATTCAACATAGACATCCAGAACGCCTTTTTTCCAAACAGTGAAGAATGCGCCTGGCTGTAGTCCTCGAGCTTCTGGTTCGCAATGGGCTTTGGCGAGTCCTTGCGGCTGCCGTCCTGGTAACATGACTTGATGAATAGGGTGATCACCTTGCTTTTTTGTACTGCCTCTTCAATAGATTTTTCATAGTGCGGCTTTACGTTGCAGAACACGAGATTGACGCCCAGCTCGGACTGGTCTTTTTCTGATATCTCGAGCTTTTTACTG
>JBASVF010000311.1:0-4067 GCA_049275795.1 Desulfomonilia bacterium | reverse complement strand
AAGCTTCTGATCGGTAGTCATGGTTCAATCTCCTTTCTTTGAGTTTTTGCAGAACTTCAGAAAGGTTAACCATGACTACCACCTACTGGCAATCACTTACTGTCCGATCAAGTCGTGACTAATACATGTGAATTCATTCAGTTGAGGAGTCGTTCAGCCGGTTATAACAAAACATTATACATTCAATATGCTGCTTAGTTACGGGACTCTCAGTACAATGTCAATGATAATTTCCACGTAGTCTCAAAAACGGCTCTCGCGGCGGCCCGGCGCTGCCCGCAGCACTTCGCCCGGCATCGTGCATGATGCTGTATTAAAGATTGTTCCAAACGAAACTACGGGCGGCCGGCCCCGCTTGATGCCCGGGACGCGGGGGGCGGTAATGCCTCCGGCATGCCTGGCTGATTCATCGCCCGGAATTCCAGGGGCTCCGAGTCTTGCCGTGCTGAGATTTCCTGCCGAAGGCTATCCCCAGCTTGCGCATCCGGTGCCTTAAGGTGTTCGGCTTGACCCCGAGCAGGGCGGCTGCGCCGTCCGGGCCCTGAATCTTTCCCCCCGTCCTCCTGAGCGCCTTCTCGATGTGCTCCCTCATCACATTGTCCAGGGGGCACACGTCATCGACTTCCGTGAACATGAATGACCTCGGTGAGCTCGCCTGGACCATCTGTTCCGAGAGAAAGTCCTCGAACCCGAGCGGCTTTTGAGGATCCAGGGCCCGCCTCCTGATCAGGGCCCGCTCCACGGCATTCTCGAGCTCGCGGACGTTTCCCGGCCAGTCATAGGCCATGAGCTTCTCCATGGTGCCCGGCAGAATCGTTGGAATGCCGCCGAGGTTCATTTCCTGCAGTTTTTTCCTGATGAAGAAGTTGACCAGCTCTGGAATATCGCCTTTCCGCTCCCTTAATGGCGGTATGACGATGGGGAATACGTTGAGCCGGAAAAAGAGATCGTACCTGAAAGACCCTTCCCGCGCCATTTCTTCGAGGTTTTTGTTCGTGGCGGCAATGACCCGTACGTCCACCTTGATGGGCTTTGTCCCTCCGACGCGTTCGATCTCTTTCTCCTGGAGCACCCGCAGGAGTGTTGACTGAGCATGGGCAGGCAAGTCTCCCACCTCGTCGAGAAAGATCGTGCCGCCGTTGGCCAGCTCGAAGCGCCCGTACTTCCGGGAAAGCGCCCCGGTGAAAGAGCCCTTTTCATGACCATACAGCTCGGTATTGATGAGCCCTTCGGGGATGGCGCCGCAGTTGAACTTGACGAACGGGCCGTTCCTGCGCGGCGATGCATAGTGGATGGCGTTGGAAATGACCTCCTTGCCCACCCCGGTTTCCCCCAGCAGGAGCACGTTACTGGTCAGGGGAGCAACCTGCTCGACCGCCTTCATGACATCCCTCAAACCGCCCCAGGAGCCGATGATCTCCGTGGCGGGCATCCGGTGCAGCTCCTGCCTGAGGAAACGGTTGTCATCCATCAACAGTTCCTTGACATTCACGATTTCCCGGTACTGGAGACTGTTGGCCATGGCTATGGAGAAGGGCTGGTACAACTGCATGATGAGATTGGCGTGCTTCTTCGTGTACCTGTTGCGGCCCCTGCAGAAGAAATCGATCTGTCCCAGTCTCTTGCCTTTGAACACCACGAAGAGCACGATGCTCGACTTGTCCAGGCGGCCAAGAGTCTTCCAAATGCTGAAGGGAACCGGGCCGTCTTCTGGGTTATTGTAAATGATCACGGTCTCTTTCGTTCTCTTGAAATGCTCATGTGCCTCCGGCGAGACCGGTACGACCGTGTCGTCCAGGTTCAGGGAAATCTCCGAGGCCGTAGCGAGTATGATGATGGCTCTTTTCCTTTCGTCGTAGTAGTGAATGGAGATCCCGTCAAGGGGAATGAAGTCCTTGAGGTACTCGAGGCAATCCTTGGCAACTGTTTCGATTTCCAGGCTCCCGCATATGCGCAGCGTGGCCTCGTGAAAGAACTTTATCATTTCTACCATCGATGGATTCTCTCTTGATGAGATATTTGGCATTTACTCCAGCAAAATACCATATATCTCATGCATTATGCAATATATTGCATTCATTGCCGAGGCTATCCCTCTATCTTTTCAATTTAATTATTCTTTTGTCTGGCATGCTTGTGGCTAATCTCCCTGACGGTATAGGTCCCAGGCCTGGACCGGTTAACGAACGCAGTCAGATGTGATCAAAAAATAGATGAGGAGAGAATCCATGGCAAAGAAGAAAGACGGCAAGAAAGGCATAGGCAGGCGCGACTTTCTGAAGACAGGGGCTCTCGTCGTGGGAACGGGCGCCGTCGCATCGACCGGCATTCTGAGCATGGGCGTCAAGCCGGCAGAGGCTGCCGATAAGAAGGCCCCCTCCCCCTGGAGGAACTGCAATGTGAACATGGACCGGGTCAAACCGATCGGACCCATCAAGGAACCGAAGAAATACGACTACAAAACCGATGTCCTGGTGATCGGCTTCGGGGTCGGAGGGACCATGGCGGCTCTCCAGGCGGTCAAGCAGGGAGCCAAGATCGTCGTCTTCGAGAAGCTACCCCGGGACAAGTGGGACGAACACTGCGGCGTCCACGTCCTTGGCGGGCTGGGCGGCGAGGAATGGGGCCGGATCACCGGGAAGGGATGGAACCCGGCGATAGATGTGGAGGCAGCCGCCTACGAGATCTGGGCGGCCCAGGACTACCAGGCCGACTTTAACCTGATCAAGAAACAGGTCGAAGAGTGGCCCGCTCCCATCGAGGCCCTGCGCTCCATCGGGTTGAAGTTCCTGCCCGTTGACCTCGGAGACTCCTTTGTCGGCAGGATGAAGATCGAGTACCCGGCAATCCGTTACACCAACGTGGGCAACGATGTGCAGGATTTCACCCCCATGGACCCCTGGGTCTACAAGTATCACGCCTGCGAGTTGGCCATTGAGCGGTGGCTGCTGGATAGCGGCAAGGCCAAGCTCATCTATGGGGCTGACGATACCCGCCTGATTGCGAACAAGGCCGGAAGGGTCGTAGGAGCGAAGACGATGGTGGATTGCAAACCCGTATACGTGAATGCCAAGACCACGGTCATTGCAACAGGCGGCTACGGCGCCAACTACGATATGATCAAGTACTACGGCTGGCTCGATGTGGTCTGCGGGTGCCATGTGGGCTCGGATTCCAACGACGGCCACGGCATCAGGATGGGTCAAGGCTTGGGCGCAGACCTGAGCTGCATGCCCTCGGGCGCGGTGGCTGACGGCGGCCCGGACACCCTTGAGGTCGGCAGGCCCTGGACCTTCAGAAACAATTACTTCTACAAAGACAAGACCGTCTCCGGGTATACCGAGGCAAGCATCCAGCTTGCGCGCCAGCCTGCACTGAGAGTGAACCTGATGGGCCTGAGATTCATGGACGAGAACGAGACCTGGAAAGCCAAGAACCTCTGCGCCTCCGAGCAGCCTGGCAAGGTCTACTTCACGATCTTCGACGGTGATATCGACGGCTTCATCGACTTCACCAAGAAGTCCCGCTACGGCATGTGCGAGAACATGATCACACCCGACTTCAGGGTCTTCTTCGAGGACGAGGACATCAGGCCGCTGTGGCACTGGAGAGACAGCCTCGAGTGGTGCAAGAAGAACCTGAAGAACGTTTTCGAGGCCAACTCCATCGAAGAGCTTGCCAAGAAGGCGGGCATCAACCCCAAGAATTTCGTGGAGCAGGTCAAACGTTACAACGAGTTCTGCCGCGCTGGTGTAGACAAGGAGTTCGGCAAGCACAAGTCCTTCCTGTATCCAGTCGAGAAGCCGCCGTTCATCGCGATCAAGACCAAGCCCTCGTTCCTCTGGTCCACGGTGAGCGGTCTGAGGATCAACACGAAGTGGCAGATCGTCAAGCCCAACGGCGAGCCCATCCCGGGGCTCTATGGCGGTTCCAACGACGTGGGCGGGTTCTGCAAGCCCTACGGCTACGGCAACGAGAACGAGTTCCAGCCGGCTACGACCGCTGTGATCAACGGGAGCATCGGAGGCAGGAACGCCGCGCTCGAGGCGCTCGGAAAGGCTTAGCAC